>CAYQZL010000016.1:0-40048 GCA_964421975.1 uncultured Rikenellaceae bacterium | reverse complement strand
CCTCATACCAGGGGCGTATTGCTGTTGGGAAGATCAGCAGGGGGGCTCTTATTCCGGGAAGCCAGATATCGTTTATCAAACGTGACGGCAGAGTGGTTAAAAACACTGTAAAAGAAGTTTTTCTTTTTGAAGGTCTGGGCAAGGAGAAAACAAAAAAACCTGTAAGGTCCGGTGAAATATGTGCAGTATTCGGAATGGAGGATTTTGACATTGGCGATACGATAGCAGATGCTCTGGAACCGGAAGGTCTGCCATTCATGGGAGTGGATGAACCAACGATGAGCATGATGTTCCTGACGAATAATTCTCCTTTTTTCGGACGTGAAGGTACACTCGTCACTTCACGGCAGCTTCGTGAAAGGCTCTACAGGGAAACCGAGAAAAATCTTGCCCTCAGAGTGGAGGAAACCGGTTCATCCGATTCGTTCATGGTTTACGGAAGAGGCATCCTTCATCTGTCTATCCTCATTGAGACAATGCGCCGCGAAGGATTTGAGATGCAGGTCGGCCAGCCGAAGGTCATCACCAAAGAGATTGAAGATAAAAAGCATGAACCGGTTGAGATACTTACGGTTCAGGTCCCAGGTGATTTTGCCGGAAAGGTAATTGATCATGTCACACAGCGCAGAGGAGAGATAGTCAATATCGAAGTAAAAGACGACAGGGCGCGTATCGATTTCAGGATACCTGCAAGAGGCATTATCGGATTAAGGAACCAGCTTCTTACTGCAACAGAAGGTGAAGCTGTCATTGCACATCGCTTCGACAAGTTCGAGCCATGGAAAGGAGAAATAAACAATAAACGCAATGGTGCTCTCATAGCTATGGAAACCGGAATGGCATCGGCTTATGCAATTGACAAGCTTGAAGACCGTGGTAAATTCTTCGTTTTCCCGGGTGAAGAAGTCTATATGGGCCAGGTAGTCGGAGAAACAACCCGTCAGAGTGATATAACTGTCAACGTTACAAAAACAAAAAAACTCACAAATATGAGAGCATCAGGTTCTGATGATAAGATCCTGCTGCCACCTCCTGTCCGCTTCTCGCTCGAAGAAGCTATGGAATATATTGCCTCTGATGAATATATCGAAATCACTCCAAAATCCATGCGTCTGAGGAAAATACTTCTCAGTGAGACTGACCGTAAGAGGAATAAGTCAGTCTGATAATGACATGTCCTTTGTACCTGAGAACGTATTCTTCAGGAAAATTTATTAAAATTAACGCCGGATAAAATCCAAAGGTGTTATTATCGTTATACTTTATCAGTATTATGTAAAGTATGCGTAACAAAAAAGAGAAAAATAACCTAATTGATTAATAACTAATATGAAAAATTGCCTTGTCCCATTTCTGATCAGTTTTGCCGTGATCATTATTTCCTGTGATAAGGATGATCCGGTCACACCCGAAAAGAAAAAGCCTGAAGCGATCACTAATCCTGTGGCGCTTTTCGGACAGAAATGGGCTCAGCTGCCTGCCTCGGTAAATGCAAACAATAATACAACACTGATATATTTTGAGTATGGACCTTCCGCATCTTACGGCTTTACAGTCAGTGCCAGTCCCGATACACTGACAGATAATACAAGCAAAGCCGTGAATGCAGTTATTTCCGGGTTAATCCCCGGAAAAACCTATAACTACAGGGTTAAGGCTGTAACATCATCTGAAACTGTTTATGGCGATGACAAGACTTTCACCACACTTGATACAATTAAAAATGTGATACTGTTTAACCCCGATGTAACTTACGGATCAGTCACGGATATTGATGGGAATAACTATAAAACCATCAATCTGGGAACCCAGACCTGGATGGCGGAAAATCTGAATGTAACATCATTCAACGACGGTACTCCCCTCAGTTTTATCAGGGAAGCGACTCTCTGGAACAGTCTTTCAACACCAGGTTATTCATGGTATAATTATGATTCCATCTCCTACGGAGGATTATATAACTGGTACGTTGTAAGCAATTCTGCCAACGGGGGCAAAAATTTATGTCCGGCCGGATGGCATGTTCCTTCCGACAGTGAATGGGAAACTCTTATTTCCTTTCTCGGCGGCAACGAAGTCGCAGGAGGTAAAATGAAGGAAAAAGGATCAACGCACTGGTTCTCAACAACTCCTTCAGCAACAAATGAAACAGGATTCACTGCTATCCCGGCAGGATACAGATATTATACAGGATCATATAACAGCATAAGACGATATGCTTACTGGTGGACTTCCTCAGAATCGTCATCCATTGATGCTTTCTGCCGTAATATGAATTATGGTTATAACAGTGTGGAAAGGACAGCAAGCAATAAAAAGAGCGGATTCTCAGTAAGATGCATCAAAGATTAAGTGAAATGAACTGATCCGAAACAGCTTTGCGATATCCCTTCACAGTAACTGTAAGATCCTGGCTGATAGTGGTAATGACATAGCTGTTGTTCTCAGATCCTGAACCCTCAACCATTCCTTTCAGAGTGTAATAGGGAATATTGTTTATCCGGCTCAGTGCACCTTCATGCTCATGACCCTGAAATACTATCAGCACCTTTCCGGAATCTTCAAGGATCTTTCGAACTTCAGAAGCATTAACCGGGCCATAAATACTTTTGTCTTCCGATGCATCCAGCCTGTGATGTAAAAATACAACAGAAGGCATACTGCTCTTTTGTAAATCTTTTTTGAGCCAGGTTAATTGTCTTTCAGGAATATATGCATCTGTCCAGTCAAACCTGCCCCGGTTATATGGGATCCCTCCGCTTGTGTAATTCGCATCCAGAACTATGAAATGGACTGAATTCATAGTGAAAGAATAATGTCCTGCCGCCCTGGGAAATCCGGTATTGGTTATCCTGTCAAGAAATCCTCTTTTGGATATGCTGTCATGATCATGATTACCAAGAACATGAAAACGCGGACCGCTAAAACGGCAGAATTCCTTCTCAATAACATCAAGGAACCCGATAGTCTCATTTTCTTCGGGAGATTTCCCCTGATCCTTGAAATCACCAAGCTCTATCAGAAAATCAACCTTCTGATCATTCATCAGTTCAACACATTCCGATAATTTTTTCAGCGATTCCCTGTAATACCTGCTACCCAGAGACTCCCTGTCGGCATAATGAGAATCGGTAAAGGTCCCGAAGCGTACTGTACTTCTGCTGTCTCCTGACAAAACAATCCCGGAAAGCGGGATCCCTCCCAAAATTGTGATTGTTGTTTCAATGAATTTTCTTCGGGCGATCTTCATATTTTATGTTTCTTTCAATATGTCCAATACTATTTTCTGATCTGCCGGATCAGTCTGATGATGTAAATTTATAAAAACAGGTTGAAAGTTCTTATAACTGATTTGTTTAATTCATAATTGTTCATGATTTACTTTAATCCTTTGTGTTCCTTGGTGATGACCTTTGCTACTCGTGGTTTAAAAATATTTAACCACGAGGGCACAGGGGCTGCACAAAGTTCATAGATAACTAAAGCTGTAACATTTCTGCAGAATATTTTCCCAATCAGCCAAAAGTAGATAAATTTACATTTAATTGATCTATAGAAGTATTCCTTCAATTATCGTAAAATGAAATCTCATAATTACAGTATTGACCGCAGGACATTTTTAGGAACGGCAGGAGCAGCTGCAGCAGGACTGACGTTAATGCCGGGTTCCGTCATGTTTTATTCCGGCGGACAGGATAAATGGTGGGAAAAAGAACCTTTACGGATAGTTGAACTGGAGCAGGGCTTTGAATATGGTGAAAAAGCTGATCTCCTCAGTGATCTTGCCGCCAATATGGAACATGCAGTGAGGTTTACGGAGACATCCCCGGGAACTTCATTTATTGATGAACATAATCTGTTTAGCGGGGCTAAGATCACTTTCAGCTCACTTGAAAAATACATCGGTGAAGTACATAAGCGCGGAATTAAAGTTGTGGTTTATTACAATGTCCATGCAATAATATCATCTTATGCGCTGCAACATCCGGAATGGCAACAGATAAAAGATGATGGAAAACCGATTGATAATGTCTACAGCGTTGATTCTTCATTTTGTATAAACAGTCCATGGCGTGAAGAGGTTTTTCAGACTGTAAGGAAGCTTGCCGGCTACAGGATTGATGGAATATTTTACGATGGTCCGATCTTCTTCTCCAATACCTGTTATTGTACACATTGTAAAAAGCTTTACAGGGAGAAATACGGTAAAGAAATACCTTCAAAGACCCTCCTTTCATCAAAACGTGATGATCCTGACTGGACAAACCTTTTAACTTTTCAGTCTGACAGCATTGCCATATTCCTGAGAGATACAAACAGGATCATAAAGGATATTAATCCTCAGATCCTTCTCTATATGAATGGAAATACTCTTGCCCCATCCTGGCCGACGGGAAGAGAAAACCGTAAGATAATCAGGGAAACCGATATACTTGGGGCTGAAGGAGGCTTTCTTTACGGAGAAATGGCTGAACCTGTTTACAAGCCCGGAGCCACAGCCAAACTTCTTGAAACCCAGGCAGAAGGTAAGCCAACAGTAGTATTTGATGCGGCAAAGCAGGGACCCTGGACTTATTCATCTCTCCCTCCCGGTGAACTGAGTATATTGTACAGCCAGACCATCACGCATCAGGGAAATGTATGGCTGGCCGTATGCAGCACTTCACCCCAATCCCATCAAAAGGAAATGGATGTGATAAGAAAATATAACATTTTCATCCGGGATAATCCGGACCCATTCCACAAAACAGAATCTCTGGCAAAAATTGCCCTTCTCTGGCCACAAAGAACTGGTAACTATTACAGCGGCTCATCTGTGCCACTAACTGATTTCACAAAAGAGATTAAAACAGCCAGAGCAGGTAACCTTTCAGAAGAATTCTATGGATTCTATGACGGATTGTCACGAGGTCATTTCCCTTTCGATGTTATTGATGAGGAAGCTCTCAAAAACGATCTTAAAAATTATGAACTCCTCATAATGCCCAATGCAGCTTGTATAACGCAAGAAGAAAGTGATAAGATAAGGGAATTTGTAATCCGTGGCGGAAATATTATTTCAACATTCGAAACCTCCCGGTATGACGGGAACGGAAAATTTCGGGAGATGCTCCTGTTAAGTGATCTCTTCGGCATTGAAAATACAGGAGATATTTTCGGGCCGCTTAACTGGGATTATATAGCCCTCTCTGAGAAAACACATATATCTTTCAGGGGTATCTCAGACATTAATATTTATGCTCCGGCATACGGGATCAAGATAAAGCCAAAAAGTGCGGCGCCGGTCTCCTTCTGCAAACCTCTTCCGGGAAGTTATGCTGCCAGTCCGCTTATCTCAGAATTCCCTTTCATAGTGGAAAATAAATATGGAAAGGGAAAATCATTTTATCTGGCAGGAACATTCGGAGGATCACTGTATAAATTCCGTTTCCCCGAATATTATCGAATTCTTTCCAACCTTGTAAATGCCTCCTGCGATCCGCTTGTCAGGATGGAAAATTCACCTTCGTCGGTAGAAGTGAACCTGAGGAAAAAAGGAGATTCACTGTTCCTTTATCTGATCAATTTTACCTCTGAGATGAGAAGACCTATACAAAGGATCATCCCCGTAAGCGGGCTGGGAATAGAACTTCGCGTTAAAGAAAATATAAAGAATGTGAAAGCTCTATGGTCGGCCAGAGACCTGGAATTCACAAAAAAAGACGATGTTATATCCTTTACTCTTCCTGAGATTCAGGAATATGAAGTGATCAGAATAAGTATATAAATAATATTATATTGCACGAATTATCATTAGCAGAAGAAGTTATTAAAATTGCCGTGTATGAAGCCGGCAGGACTAATGCCAGTAAAGTAAGCGAGGTCACCATTGAGGCCGGAATATTCTGCGGAGTTGAAATCGATACTTTCAGGGCTGCACTTGACATACTTACTGAAGGAACTATACTTGATAAAGCATTAATAAATATTCAAAGAGTTAAAGGCAGAGGGTATTGCTCTGAATGCGAAAAGGAGTTTGAAATGGAAGACCGGCTTGATACCTGTCCTGTTTGCAGTTCATTCCCGGAGAATATACGGAGCGGCCATGAGTTCAGGGTCGTTTCCATTGTTGTGGAAAAAGATGATTAAGAAATTCAGATAAATAAAAACTAAAACCTTAAATTATGTGTGAGACATGCGGATGCGGAATTACAGGAGCAGATAAACCTGATAATCCACGGAAGAGTAATCAGGATCATGGTCACCATCACGATCACAATGCCGATCATGCTTTCACACATGAGCATGATAATTATGGTCCGCATACTCATTATTATTCCGAAAAGACAGGTGAAGGTCATTCACATGATCATTCCGGAAAACAAACTATTGACCTTAAAACAGATATACTTTCCCGTAATAATATGACCGCGGCGATGAACCGCAGGTTCTTTGAGGGCCGGAAGGTGTTGTGCATTAATATGGTCAGCTCCCCGGGATCGGGGAAAACAACAATACTGGAAAAGAGCATTAGCAGGTTTAAATCATCAAAGAAGGTTTACGTTATTGAAGGAGATCAGCAAACCCGCCTGGATGCCGACCGGATTGAAAAAGCAGGAGCTCAGGCCATTCAGATCAATACGGGCTCGGGATGCCATCTTGATGCTCAGATGGTAGAATCTGCAATAAAAAAGCTGGATCCTGAAGCAAATTCAATTTTGTTCATCGAAAATGTAGGCAACCTGGTCTGCCCGTCCCGTTATGATCTTGGTGAATTCAGAAGAGTCGTTATCATCAGTGTCACAGAAGGTGCAGATAAACCCCTCAAGTATCCAAACATGTTCGAGACATCACATCTTTGCCTGATCAATAAGTCTGACCTCCTCCCATGGGTGGATTTTAAAATTGAGGAATTTACAGCTAATGCGAAAAACATAAATCCCAGACTCGAATTAATTACTGTTTCGGCACAAACGGGTGAAGGAATTGAAAGATGGGAAAAGTGGATTTCTGATCTTATTGCAGGTTTCTGATCCTGTTATTGTAATCTTTCTGAACCAGCCATCTATGGTTTTCTGTTCCGTGTGAAGGCAGAAATAATCTACATTTCGTTTCCAGCAGCTTTCCCCAGCTTTTCAGCAATTGCCCTTCAATCAATCAGAAAATTGACCCTGCCGTTCGTTAGCATAAAAACGTTGCTTCTCCCGAATAATACCATGACTGTTTTATATCCGCTCCTTGTATTCCAGATTTTCATTTATTCAGATATAGCTGTTCGTAAAAAATGTCTTAAAAATACGTCTTTTAATACGTATTATAATACATATTAAAAGACGTATTTTATTCTATTTTACTCCCCAGTTCTTATCCGGCTCAGGTCCCATTTTCAGTATCAGTTTCCCACCGTCTGCAAGGTCTGAATGACTGAACCACGGAGTATTTAGCGACTTGCCATTCATGGTTGCAGACTGGATATATTTGTTTTTATCTGATACCCCGTCAGCCTGAATAGTGAACTTTTTACCTTTACCGGTATCAATGGTTATTTTCCTGAATATGGGGCTTCCGATATCATAAACTGGTTTACCCGGACATACCGGGAAAAATCCCATAGCAGATAAAATATACCAGGATGACATTTCACCTTCATCTTCATCGCCGCAAATCCCGAGCGGTCCGTTCCCGAACCATATTTTCATAATATCTCTTACACGGCGTTGTGTTTTCCATGGTTCGCCTGAATAATTGTAGAGGTAAGGTATGTGAAATCCAGGCTGGTTCCCCTGATGGTACTGACCTATAAGTCCTGTCATATCGGGAAACTGCTTCAGAAATTCATATTTTGATCCCCGACCTCCGAACTGTTCCTGAAACAGATCATCAAGTCTTTCTGAAAGTTTATCCTTCCCTCCCATCAGATCAATAAGGCCTTCAATATCCTGCGGAACATGAAAGAGGTAGGTCCATGCGTTTGTTTCTGTATAATAATCCCGTCCACCCTGACCTCCGCTCCATACCGGATCAAGGGGTTCTTCATTAAACACCCAGTTACCTTCAGCAGTTTTCGGCGCCATGAATCCAATCCCCGGATCATAGAGGTTCCTGTAGTTTTCTGAACGTCGTGAGAAATATTTCTGATCATCCGTTTTATTGAGTATACCGGCCATCCGGGCAAGGCACCAGTCGTCCCAGCAATGTTCAAGCGTAACCGCTACGGCCTGCCTTTTCTCAAAACTGTGAACCTGAGGGATCCATTCTTTTGTTCCCCGGGGCAGTGCCGGAAAGAAACCTTTCTCAGAATAAATACTGTCAATCCCGGTTAAAGGGCCGTTTCGCCAGGGGATCATTGTAACTTGCGTGGCATTCTTTTTCATACCTGCATATGCCTTTTCAGCATCATAATCCCTGAATCCCTTAAAATATGCATCTGTAACTGATACAGTCTCGTGTCTGCCGATCATTACCCTGCGATTCAGAGCGGCATCTCCAAGGAATCCGCATTGCACATAGGCACGTATCCAGGAATTCACTATATCATTCTGTCTTTCTGGTTCAAGAATTATCCCGAGGGGAAAAAGGGAACGGCATGATCCCCAGCTTTCACCGAGCTGATAGAAATCGCTGCCTTCCGTTTCATGAACCTTTTCATCATAGATACTGTAATACTTTCCGTATTCAGTCACGTTTGTTGTTTTTCGTCCGAATACACGGTAAAGTGCCGTATAGAATATTATACGCTGATCCCTGGTCCCTCCCTTTACCCTGATTTTCCCGAGCGCCTTATTCCAGATCTCTCTTCCGTTCTTCTTTAACCCTTCAAAATCCCAGCCGGGGATCTCTTTTTCCATATTCTCACGGGCCTGAATGGTACTGATGAATGAGAATCCTATCTTAACATTTATGATCTCTTCCTCCGCGGTGGGAAATGAGCTCCAGATACCCGTGTTGCTTCCGGATTTCTGTCTTTCTCCTTCACTAATTTTCCCCGGCGACCACGATCCGAAATTATTTACCGGTTTACTGAATCTTGCATAAAAATAGAATCGCCTCCCCTGGTCACGTCCGTAGGGGGATGTCATAAAACCTTCCATGACATCATCACCTGTGATGCTTAGTTCTCCTTTCTGAAGAATGCTTATAAGAATACCGGACCTTACTGATTCCGGGAATGTAAATCTGTAAAATGCCGAATGATCAGATGCTGTATATTCAACCTTAATATTAAGATCTTGAAGTAAAGTACTGTAATAATATGGTTTTACAATTTCCAGATCATGGTCAAAACGGGATGAATTCCCTTCAGGATCTGGTTTGATTTCTCTATTTACAGGCATTATACAGAAGTCTCCGACAGAATAATCATTTGACAGGGATCTTACGGAAAATGAAAAGATCCGGTCGGCGAGATAAATATCCCTGATACCCGGGGTTGTACGTGGGATAAGCCTCACCATTCCCCTTGGCAGCTGAACATCGGGAGTGGTTGCCGTCAGAAGATGTCCGATCGATCCGATATAGGGATTTACATAATCGACCGGGTCCTGACTGAAACCGGTACCATTCAGAAAACAGACCAGTATCATTCCTGCAACAATATACATAACGGGTCTGAAAAAATTTACTTTCATCTGCTTATTTTTATTCTGTAACTTTTATACTAAATTTATATCATTCATAAACTTCCTTGTTAAAGTTAGATCATTTGTATTGCATTAAGTGAATTATTAAGCTTAAAAGATCAAATAATATGAAAAGAATTCAGAAGTTACTGGTTGTATGTATCCTGTTAAGTTTTACCGTTGCAATGAATGCAAAGCCGAAATGGATTTCATTATTTAATGGTAAGGATCTGAGCGGATGGTTTGTACGGGGCAAAGCTGTATGGACCGTTCAGGATGGTGTCCTGACCGGAGAAGGAGGGATGGGACACATTTACACTGATGTTACCTGTACGGATTTTGAAGTAAAAGGCAAATTCCGCACCTCCGGGACCAATGCAAACAGCGGATTTTATTTCCGTGCCAATCCTCCGGCAGATAATCCTGATGCTTTTCCCCGGGGTTATGAAGCCCAGATATGCAATACCCAGGATGCATATACAGGCTGGTTATGGAAACCCGGAAAGCCAACAGGGAAGCCGACTACTCCCTTAATGACAAAAGATGGTGAATGGTTCAGTTACAAAATCAAAGTAACGGGAACACATATTCAGTTCTGGATCAATAATAAACCTGTAATGGTTTATTATGATGATGAATACAAATCCGGGCATTTTGCCATACAGGGACATAATCCCGGGATGAAGATCGAAGCAAAGAAATTATACTACCGTTCACTTTCAGAATAAACAAAAAGACGAGATCCTTATCGGATCAGACACTGATAAAAGCGATCTCTGAAAGTATATTAAGGATTGATCCTGTTATATTTTCTCATCAGTTCAAGAGTCCTTTCAAGAGGTAAAGCTTCAACTTTTACATTCTTCCGGACTGTAACCGTCTCAGCAGCAAAGAGTGAATTTATTATTGCTTCTTCAGTTGCCTCAATAACTGCTTCAAACAGTATATCAAGATTCTCGTTCCGCAACATTCCGGATTCCTCAAACATTAAATCTGACTGATAAGGTATCCTTAGTTCTTCGGTTGTGGAAACTGCAATAGCAAAATCACCGCTGCTGTTTGAAGCGCTACCTCCTGCTCTTGCCATACCAAATAAAGATCTTGCCGCAAGTCTTTTCAGATTTTTAGCGCTGAGGGGTGCGTCAGTCATTATTACGATCATACATGATCCGTCTTCCTTATATTCCACTGCGGTTTCCCTGAACCTGTATTTTCCCAGCTCTACTCCTACAGGCACACCGTTGATCTGTAAGATCCCTCCGAAATTAGTCTGTACTAGAACACCTACAGTATATCCTCCCCTTGCTGATGGGAGTATCCGTGATGAAGTTCCGATACCACCTTTAAAGCCCAGACAGGATGTCCCTGTTCCTGCACCGACATTACCTTCCTTAACAACTCCATCTTTCGCATTTTGTACTGCTTCAAGAACATGTTCCTTTGTAATGATCCTTTTTCGGATATCGTTCAGTCCGCCGTCATTTGTTTCTCCAACCACTGGATTAACGCTTCTGACAAACCTGTTTTCGGGAAAACTGAATGTGTGATCGATAAGTGCATCTGCCGCCACGGGAACACTTAACGTATTTGTGAGTATTACCGGAGTTTCAATATTTCCTAGTTCCTCAACCTGCGGGTATCCGGTCAGTTTTCCGAATCCGTTACCAATATGGATAGCAGCAGGTACTTTATTCTGGAAAATATTACCGGAATATGGCAATATTGCTGTTACTCCGGTATTTATTGAATCACCTTCCCTGATTGTAACATGGCCGACCTTAACACCCGGCACATCGGTTATCGCATTATTCTTCCCGGGTTTTAAAACACCGATTACGATCCCGTAATCTCTTGCCCTTTTCTTCTGTGCTTCAGAATTTATACAGCTCATAATCGCTAAAACTAATAACAGATATCTCATCTTTATTAAATCATAATTTACTGCAAATAAATTTCTCCCTTTCCCCTCTTTGTCCCAAAGCCGTCAATTAAAAAATGCCACAAAGACACTAAGGATCACAAAGTCGGAGCATTAAATTATCTCGTTCCTTCCAGCAGCAGACCTTCATCAGTATTCCTGAAGATATACCTGAACTCTTTTCCTCCCTTTGTAAATGACAATGCAAAATTGCCGTTTGAACTGTATGTTTTCTTCACAGAAGCTGCTATCCTGCGGGCTTCATTATCATCATTCACCGGAAGGATAACAGTTGCAATAACACTGTTTTCTTTATTTGTATTAATTACAGTCCCGAAGTAATTTACCCAGAAAAATGAACGTGTTGCATTTACCGGCTGGGATGCATGTCTTCCTTCCCTGAATGTAAATTGCTGATCGCTTACAGGTATAAGAGCCATTCTGCCTTTGCTCCCTGTGAGCAGAACATAATTCCCCTTCACTTCGGAAGTCACACCCGGATGAAACCTTACTTCGATTTCCGACCCGGGAGCTGATTTCACCTCATCAACTATTACAGCCACTGACGGTTTCTCAAAAGTGACATGTCTGTGCCAGCTTTTCAGTTCCACACCAGGATATGCCTTTGAAGGATCCATCAGAACATAATCGATCTTATCCGTGGAGCTGAATTTAAGTACCTTTCCACCCACCTCATAGTTCCAGGGCTGTTTCCGCATTTTACCGGGAAGCTGTTTTTCCCCGTTTACGAATACAACATTATGTCCGATACTTGATGCCTGAGGATAATTCCATCTTGCGTCATCGAAGTATTTTTCATCGTATGAGCCGCTTCCTATATCTGTAATGAAATAATCGCCACCCTGATAAACAATGAACTGTCCGATATCGAGATGCCCGTGATGAGGATCGTCATTCATCCCTGCTTTTCCGGCAATGAGCATTTTTGATTCGTCGGTGAAATCATTCCTCATCACCCACCAGTCTATCGTTCGGAAATGTATTGAGCTTTTTGCCGGTGGTTCAGGTTTAACGGAAGATCTTGGCCAGATGATATCGAACATATCCTGTCCCTCACTGAAAAACTCATTACGGTACCATGCTGCCAGTCCGCTGTTTATTTCGGCAGCCAGCTTGTTAATGAACCATGTACTTCCAAGTCTGCCGCCACCTGAGTCCTCAAAATTCAGCGAACCTTTTCCCGGGACGGAAATATATACAGGAAAAGTAACAGGATTATTTTTCAGCTTCTCATTTTCAAAAAGATTAAATTTATTTCCTGTAAGTCTTTTCAGGGCGTCGGCGAAGAATGCAGAAGTATGGACCCCGTAGTTCCAGTAACCTCCACCCTCCTGCCAGCCACCGTCAATGCCTAGCTCATTAAGCATGCTATTTATCCGGTTGAAGGATTCGGATACCACATCTGTAAGTTGAGGATCTTCTGTAAGTAATGCAAGACCTGCAAGGCCGATACCGGAATTGCATACGCCACACCAGTTACAGCGGTAAGCTGTTGCCCACCAGTGATACTCATAATTACCCCTGACACGGGTAATTACTTTCTCCAGAAGAGCTCCCCTTATCCTGTCGCGCTGTTCAAGGCTCAAAACCGGATACAGCCAGTCATAAACCGCTGCCATAAGTCTCCCGGAATCACCATTGTAATGGTCAAAGCTGAAATTCACCTGGTCATCAGGAACATTCCACGGCATTATCCTGCTGTAGATAATCGGGAACTCATGTGCACGCATGGTCCAGGATGGCAGATCGCAGAAAACATCCGCAAATTCAAATGCTTTATCGGCATATTTTTTATCTCCCGTCATCTGGTAAACAAAAGCCAGAAGAACAGCGTTATCGCGGTTTGAAGTATAATGTTTCTCATACTTACCGTCTGTATCATATTCTGTCCATCCGGCACGGGTGTTTCTCCCCTGGATCGGTATTACCCTGTCAACCGGCATATGTAGAAGCATATTTGCCCTTGCCGTCAGTCTGTTCATTATATCGCGGCTCTCCGGATCGCTTTTTATCCCTTCAAGGATAGCCGGCTTATCGCTGTCATCAAAATAGAGATAAGGATGTTTAAGACCTCTCTTATTTATTGCATTATCGATATCAGCTTTTGTTATATCTGCGGCACCAGTCAAAAAGTCTGACAGGATAAAAACTGCAAGGATGAATAAAATATTTTTTCTCATGACATCAGGAATATTTTTTCTTAAAAGTATTAAAAGCTCCTGCCAAAGACAAATAAAACCAGAGAACTCATATTTGTTCTAATTTACTACCTTTATAAAGTAAACAAGAACCACGAAAGAAAAGGAGGAAAAATGAATGATTTTTTATGTCCGAAATGTAAGGATCATCTCAGGGTAGGTGATCATCTTATCTTCAAAGTAAAGAACAAAGAGAAAAAGAGTGCCTTGATCCTGTTAAGTCCGCAGATAGGTAATTACAGCAGTACGAAGCATCCTTCCTTCGATATTAAAAAGGGGGAATTCCTTGATTTTTACTGTCCGCTGTGCGGAGCATCACTGAAATCGGATATTCATGATAATCTGGCACTTGTTCTGATGAAGGATGAAAAAGACGAGATGTTTGCCGTCTACTTCTCACAAATTGCCGGTGAGCACAGCACATATAAAACAGCCGGTGATTCAGTTCACATTGAAGGAGAAGATGCAGGAAGATATACATACTTCAAGGTGGGAGATAAATTCAAAAAGTATTTCTGAAAGAAACAGATCAGATCATTAATATTTTATGGAAAGAAGAGACTTTTTGAAATATACCATAGCTGGTACCGCTGCCGGTTTTATGACTCCGTTCGGATCCCTTCCTCCCATAGCATACAGAAAAGATGAACTTGGATATCACAGGATCACTGACATCAGGTTCACAACGGTAAAACTTAATTATCCCCGGCAGGTAGGAAAAAATTCCCGTCTCGATATTCATGGATTTGGTCCGGTCGCAGGTATACACGTTCTTTATACGGATCAGGGTGCTACGGGTTGGGGCCTTAACAGAGGTTCGGAAAAAACACTTTTGGAAAAATCCGCTCTTATAAAGGGAAAAAGTGTGGCCGAACTCATACATCCTGCTTTGGGTATGTTATCTTCCGAAATTGAAGGATTTGATTTTTCGTTATACGATCTTGCAGGTAAAATACTTAATAAACCCGTTTACAGGCTTCTGGGAAAAAGGAAACCGCTTACTTTTCCCTGTTACAGCGGCATGATATACTTCGATGACCTCGAGCCGGCAGACAAGCCTGCAGGTCCCGATAAGATAATTGAAGAGTGCAGCTGGGATTACAATTACGGATACCGGCAACTTAAGCTCAAAATAGGCAGGGGATATAAATGGATGGAAAAAGAGAAGGGTCTTCAGAGGGACATTGAGATCACCCGGCTTGTTCATACACATTTCCCTGATTGTGAAATCCTTGTCGACGGCAATAACGGATTTACAATAGAGGAATTCATAAAATATCTTGAAGGAATTGAAGGTATAAGGTTGTTCTGGATCGAAGAGCCTTTTCATGAGAATGTGGAAGATTATGCAAAGCTTCATTCATGGCTGAAAATGCATAATCATTCAACTATGCTGGCTGACGGGGAGGCGAATCCTGACGAACAGGTTTTAAGGCAGCTCGGGGCACAGAAAATAATCACCGTATTCCTCCAGGATATTTCCAGCCTCGGCTTTACCAGATGGATCAATTTCATAAAAGAGATCCGGCAGATGGGAATTCTTGCTTCACCTCATGCATGGGGATCTGCCATCAAGACAAATTATATTTCGCATCTTGCGGGCGCTTTCGGCACAACAGCTACAATCGAGGGCGTTACATGCACTTCCGATGATGTTGACCTTACAGATTACAGGCTACGGAACGGAAAGCTCATTCCATCTTCCAAGCCCGGGTTCGGAATGGATCTTTTAAAGAAGATAGGTTGATTTCCGGCATGCGGCGTGCGGCGTGCGGTATCCGGGATGCGGTGTGCGGTGTGCGGTATGAGGTGTGCGGCATGCGGTATGCGGCGTGCGGCGTCCGGTATGCGGCGTGCGGCATCCGGCGCGGGGCGTGCGGCGTGCGGTGTGCGGCACACGGTGACCGGATATCAGATATCTCTTACCTGACGCCGGTCGCCGGTTGCCGGTAGCCGGTTGCCGGAAGTCTAAACTCCCGCAATTCTCCGCTTATATTCATCAAGCGCCTCATCGAGTCTTTCACGCGCTCCAACATTACCGGGCACATTATGTGAGGGATGTATATAAAGCCTGACTCCTCTGTCTGCAAGTATTTCGGCAACAGTTGTTATTGTCATCCAGACACAGGTAATAAATGCCATGGTCGAAACCGGACCTATCTTATCCGGATGATTTTTAAGAGGAACAGATGCATCTTCAAGAGGAGCACAGGTATCAACCACCACATCAGCAAGGTCGAATATTGTTTTGCCGCATGAATGTCGTGACTTCCTGCCTGATGCTGCGGATGCCGATCCGAAGACCACGACCTTCATTCCCTTTTTCTTTGCTTCAAGAGCTACATCTATATTGACATTATTAATTCCCGAGTGGGAAAACAGCCACATTACATCACGTTTGTCAAAATCATATCCCTTCATAATCTCTATACCATATCCCTCAACACGTTCCAGGAACACAAACTGACGAACCCCCATTTCACCAGTAATCCTTGTAAAAAACGTGAGCGGCAGTTCTATCATCGGGTGAAATCCTACAAATCCTCCTATCCGCGGATACATCTCCTCAATGGGAAGTGTTGCATGACCGCATCCGAAAGTATGGACCCACCTTTTACATTCTATCGTATCTGCCATCATTTCTGCCGCCCTCCGGATATTTTCCATCTGGGTCTCTTCAATTTTTGTCATTATACCCCTGGTATTCTCCAGCCACTGTTTTGCTAACATAAGAATTTGATTTTAACTTGATTAATATTATTTATTATTCAGACTTCTGACTATAAAGACGAAAATCAATACCTGCATTATCAACTCTGTGAATGCAACCGTTATCAGGTTGCTGATGCCATATCTTGCAGCAATCTGTCCCATCAGGTAATTAATTATCATATTACCTGCAAGGGCTACAGACATGACAAAACTGAAAGCAGTACCCGACAATTCCTTAAACCTTTCCCCGGCTATTCCCAGCATAACCGGAAATCCGGCAGCAAGTCCTGCTCCCAGCAGTATCAGTCCGGGCACAGCCATAGAAAGCGATTCAGCGATCCGCAACAACAACAAGCTTACAAACAGCAAGATAAAAGACATTGTCATTATTCTCCTGACTGATAAAGATCTCATTACACTTCCAATCAATAATCTCATTGCCGTCATTCCGGCAACGAAAGATGAAAGAGCAAAAAGTGCCTTTCCCGCCTGAATTGAAAGATGATCAGTCAGCCAGGTTGTTGTCCAGTTATTTATTATCCCTTCGAAGCTGCTCTGAAAGAACAGGAAGAATGCAATCAGTAAAAGTACTTTGTCATTTACCAGGGTGGATATTCCCCTGAGAGGCAATCCATGTTCCTGCTTGGGAGGCGGATAGCTGATAATCAGGAAACAGACACCGGCAATAAGAGCCAGAAAACCTACCCCCGATATTATTATCTCAAAGCTGAATGTATTGCGGAGGATCCCAAGTACCAGAGGAATACCCAGAGCACCAAAAGCAAAGAATGCTCCAAGCAGGCTCAGATTAGCTGCTTTATCCTTATCGCTTATATCTGATACCAGTGCACTTGTCGATCCGTTAATAGCTCCTCCACCAAGTCCGGTAAGGAAGATGAACAGTTTTATCAGTCCGGTATTCCTTGAAAATGCCATACCTTCAAAACCGGCAAATAGCAGGAAGCATGAAACTGACAGCAAAATACGGTAGCCATATTTATCCACAACCGGTCCGAATAACAATGATCCTGCTAGCATTCCAAAAGGTAAGATTGAAAACAATGTTCCGGCTGAGATCTCATCAAGATCCAGTTTTACTTTAAGGTCCGGAGCTATTGAACCAAGTATCAGCACCGCTATTCCGAACATAAGTATTCCGGCACACGATGTTGCAAATATCAGTTTCCTGTTATATGTACTGTTCATTTTCAAAATGTTATTTCCGATAGTTTTTCAATGCCATATATCCTGCCCCGCTTACTCCGGCGTCACCTCCCAGAGCTGACCCGCACATTCTGACCTGTCTGCTGCTTATAGGCTGGGCCCATTTGTACGCTTCATCAGCGATATCAGGTATCAATGACACTGCCGGACCAAAAACCCCTCCACCCATTATAATAACTTCAGGATTGAACAGGCTTATCAGATTCGCAACTGCCATTCCCCAGAATTCTATACTGTTCCTGATCACTGCCGAGGCCAGCGGATCGTTTGATTCATAAGCTTCAAAGATATCATGTGAACTGATCTCTTCCGGTGGTTTATTCCTCAGGGATCCGAAATAAGCGGGATCTTCCTTTAACAATTTCCGGGCAATTTTTGCCAATCCTTCGCCTGAAGCATGATGCTCAAAACAACCACAAGCTATGTAATCATCCGTGAAAGGTCTGTCGAGCGCCATCCATCCTATTGAACCTGCAATATCATTGCTGCCCCTTAGAAATTCACCATTTGCCATTATACCTGCACCGATTCCCGTACCGACAGAAAGGAAGATCGCATCCCTGCATCCCTTCGCATTACCCTTCCATACTTCACCTGCAATATAACAAGCCCTGTCATTATCAATAATAAGCGGAGTATTTCTGCTCACTTCCTTTACTTCGGCAAGAAGGGGATAATCCTCCCAGCCAGGAATATTGGGAGCCCATACTGTTCCGCTTCCGGAACGACTTATCCCGGGAACTGATATGCCAACAGAATCAATGTTATAGTTTCCCTCAGATGAAGAATTTATTATTTCCTGCAGACTTCGGGTAATAAGTTGCCCGACTTCTTTTCCCTGACGTTTTTCGAGGGGAAAGGAAGCTTTCGTTATTATTGTTCCTTCTTCGGTAAACACAGCTGTTGCAAGCTTTGTACCACCAAGATCCATTCCAAGCAGAGCCATAGATACAAGTTTATCTTATTCTACCTGGAACCCGGTTTCATATCCTGCCCTTTCACATTCCATCCGGAAATCCTTATGACAGGCTCCCTGCCTTTAAGTCTGGCTGCCGGACAAACTACTGAGAGTGTTGTGCTTTCAGATGGAGCCAGGGTGATATAATTTGATGACCAGTAAGATGGCAACACCTCTTCATCATCAATGATCAGCTGCGACCGTAAGAAAAAAGCGATCTTCCCGGAATTGTTAGTTAGCCTGAAAGTATAATTATTATCAATATCACCTTTCATGGTTTTAAGCAGGCTCACTGATACTGATGAAGGCGGAATATCTTTAAGAGTCCTGTAATTGTTATCCGGTGACAGCCAGTAAACATTATGAGATACTGTTTTACCACTCTGGTCCTTCAGGTTCAGGACGACAAAAAGAATCCCTTTGTTCTGCTCTCTTACCTCTTCAAGAGATTCTGTTATTCTTACCTCTGAAGGTCCCATGCTGAAATAAGCTTCTTCTCGAAAAAGCGATTTTGAGCCGGTATCGAAAACCCCGATCTGTGCTGTAAGATTTGATGCCGGTGTATATCTTCTGTTCAGGACAGTGACTTTAAGATCATTGAGGTTCAGCTGAATATGAAGAGGTTCGCAGGCATTCTGCATAAAATAATATCCTGCATTTGTTTGAAGGAACCAGTCGTAAACCTGCCATACGACGCTCGGGAAAGCAGCATTTAACTTCCAGAGCATCACTCCTCCGATATCATTCAGCTTATGACCTGCAGCTTCAAAAATACCCTGGTATCCTGTTGCATTCATCAGCTGCATTTTATTGCAGAAATCCTCCATGCTTACAGGTTCTCCGTATCTCGAGACTGTTTCCTTATAATACAGGTCCCATCTTCCGTTTCCCGTTGCGGCATCATGGTATCCCCACGAATGGTTAAGAGGGAATGGAAGGGATTTATCCCAGACAAGATTGGGGATCACTTTTGGCAGTATGTCCCAGGTAACCATTGAAGGGATGCCTGTCTCATCCTTAAAAACCCAGTCGGGAGCTGAAATGGCTTTAGTATAATAGCTTTTCGGGTCCTGCCAGGTATATGGTCCGCCGCTGTAAACTCCCGTCGGAAGGTTGTCCGGCCATGATCCGGGCCATCCTTCGGGCAGTTTTGCAAAGCCCGATGAGCTTGGGATGAATGGTCTGGTACCATCAAGTTCTATGATGCTGTTTCGCATGAAGTCATAAAGTTCTCTTCTGGCATGTCCCTCGTTCCCTCCTGTCCATACAAGCAGGCCCGGATGGTTCCTTATCCGCAGAATGGTACTTTCAACATTCTTTTTGAAAACGTCACTTTCAACAGGCCAGTCGGGAGATCCCTTGAATTCACCCTGGGTATCTCCTGTGATCCAGAAGTCTGACCAGACCAGAAGTCCGTAACGATCGGCAGCTTCAAAGAACTCGTCGCATGGTGTAACACCTCCACCCCATATCCTGACCAGGTTTATATTGGCATTCCTGCACAGGCGCATCTCATAATCATATCTCAGTGAATCACGGTTAAGCATCATATCCGGAACCCAGGCTCCGCCGGTCAGATGTATCCTTCTGCCATTAACATAAAAATCACGCCTCCAGCTACCGTTCACGTTGACTGCTTTTGTCGAAACGGTCCTGATACCGAAAAGGAATGATGTATCGTTAAGTATCCCGGTCTGGTTTGAATACTGCAGTCTCATCCTGTAAAGATTTGCCCTGCCCTGACCGTTTGGCCACCAGAGAGATGGCTTAACAATATTCAGTTCATTTGTATTGGTACCGTCCAGATCGATCATTACCGATCCACCGGATGTAATTGAAACAGATTTTGTGAATTTCAGAGCTTTACCTTTGAAATTTTCAGGTGCTATGGTTACAATAAGAGAACCGTTCTCATTTATCCTGTTATGGTTTATGAGGTTAACCTTCAGAGAAAGCTTTGCAATATTCGTATCCGGAAGACCAGGCAGTTCGGTAACCAGTTTTGGATTGCTGAATGTTACTCCGCCGGAAGTTCTCAGGTAAACAGGCAACCAGATCCCCATATTCCTGTCCCTGACAGGAGGCATCCAGTCCCAGCCGACAGAACATAACATTGTGACATTTTTCCCGATATCACCTGTAGGTCCACCATTAAGATAAAAATCTCCAAGTGCTTCAAGCTGTTCCGGTGCCGGTAATCCCGGATAATCAAGAGGATAAATCTTAACTGCCAGACCATTTCCCTCACCCGGTTTGATGTATTGTGAAATATCGAAACTATACTGAGCGAACATCCCGGCCATATCCGTGGAATCAGCGATCTGCTTTCCATTTACCCATACTGCTGCGCGGTAATTGATCCCCTTAAAAATCAACTGAAAATGTTTCCCCCTGTCCGAAGCCGGTACCCGGAAATCCGTACGATACCAGTACGGGTATTTCCATGGATTGGGGCAGCCCGGAAGATGACTGAATTTTTCAAGACCATAGGTTTTATTGAACTCATCCGATGCATCAGGAATAAGCATATTGTTCAGACCTGAATAGGGATCGGGATAGACATTATTTGCAACAAGCCCTGTAAGTACAGTCGAAGGTACCTTAATAGGGAACCAGTATATATTTGGTTTGTAATCCGGTAAAGAAACTGTTACTCCGTTTTCATTTACCAGAGCCGAAGATTGGAGTTGAAAATCTGTCAGTTTTACCTGTTTTGCCTGACCCTGCAGGTTTAAAGCCGGACCTGCAAGAATAAAACAAAGACATATCCCGGAAAATATTTTTCGTCTCATAATCCAAATATTTATAAATATAGGTTCTAAACCGGATAAAATTATACATTTTTAATCAATCCTTGAAGGATTTATTACCTGACAGAATCACTCTCTTCGACATTTATTATATCCTTCCGAACGTTTTTACAAGGGTTCTGATATTACTTTCGATTACCGGATTCAGGGTTTTTGAGGATAAACGCCACAACCAGTTATCTTTTGAGGATGATGGTATATTCATTCTTGCTTCCGGACCAAGGCCAAGCAGATCCTGTAGAGGTATCATTGCCAGCCTGGCTACAGATGAATATGCCAGACGGATTAACTCCAGATGCGAAGATCTTGCTCTTACTTTTATGCCAAGATATTTTTTCAGGTTTTGACGTTGTGCTTTGTCCGTATCCATTTCAAACCATCCCCTCGTTGTATTATTGTCATGCGTGCCGGTATAAACAATACTATTATGTGTGTGGTTATGTGGAAGATGTGGCGAATCGCCCGTATCCGTTTCAAATGCAAACTGAAGCACTTTCATTCCGGGCAGATCATATCTGTCACGCAGGTCATAGACCGGCTGGTCAATTTCACCCAGATCCTCAGCAACAAAAGGCATTTGTGGAAATTCCTTCTTCAATTCATCAAATAAACTCATTTCCGGTCCCTTCACCCACTTTCCATTTATGGCTGTTTCTTCACCAGCCGGCACCTCCCAGAAAGCCGAGAATCCCCTGAAATGATCAAGCCTCAGAAGATCTAAAAGTTCCAGATTTCTCCTGATACGGTTTTTCCACCAATTAAATCCGTCATTTTCCATGACATCCCATTTAAAAACAGGCATATTCCAGAGCTGACCGGTTTCACTGAAATAATCCGGCGGCACACCTGCTACAAAATCCATCTCCTTGTTGTTTTTCAACTTAAAATACTCCGGATGCGACCATACATCTGCACTATCGTAATTAACATAGAGAGGCATATCGCCAAATATTTCGATCCCCCTGTCGTTACAGTAAATCTTTAATGCTCTCCATTGCACCTGAAATATATACTGGGCAAATTCTTCACGTTCAATCTCAAAGGAATTTTCTTCACGAAACTGTTCCAGGGTTTTCGTATCACGATCCCTGAATGCTGCCGGCCATTCATTCCAGGCAGAATATTTGTATTTCTTTTTTATCGTAATGAATAAGGAATAGTCTTGTAACCAGTATTTTTGTTTCTCCCGGAATTCTCTAAAATTTCTTTTTAATGATAAAGACTGATCACTTCTAAAGTGGTTGAATGCCCTCCTGATAATTTCTTCTTTCAGAGGACCGGCAATATCAAAATCAGCTTTCCCCGGTGATCCAGATATCCGGTTACCGGGAAGTTCATTAATCAAATTATGTTCTGCAAGTAAATCGGGACTAACCAGAAAGGTGTTACCAGCAAATGCCGATACAGGGCAGTAAGGTGACCAGCTGCCCTGTTTATAAACCTGGGTCAGGGGTAGAATCTGCCAGCAGCTCTGTCCATTTCGCTTAAGAAAATCTGCAAACCAGTACGCTTCAGGGCCGAAATCTCCAACCGGATATCTCCCGGGCAATGAAGTGATGTGCATAAGGATGCCTGCTTTACGTTCGGATTTTTTTCTATACCCTTTTAGTAAAGCGAATGGTATCTCAGAGAATACCTCAGAGATGGTGATATTCTTTTCTGCTTTTACTGACCGGTTTGCCAGCAGATCCTCATATTCATCGGGAAAGAAATCGGGAATCTCCACACTGGTATCTTTCCACTTCACAGCTTTTATGTCAGCAGGTCTCTTATTATCGAACAATGCTCCCGGATTTAACGGAATTGCAATAATGATAGTAGTTTCTTTATAACTGCGCGCATAAGCCAGTACCTTATTTTTCAGCTTACCTGTTAATTTTAACGGAATATATTCTCCCTTTTCATACAGATCACGATGATTGTTTCTGTGTACAAGCAGGAGATTTGTAAGAAGGATTTTTATTGCGGGATTATCAGGATGGGAAAATAATTCACCGATGGTCTTATTCTTTTTCTTCATATTCTCTAATTCTCTTTTCAGATTTTCGAAATCAACCGGACGCCGGTTATCGGGATCAACGAAACTGAAATTCCATGCCTCGCTTCCCTGGTAAATGTCGGGAATGCCGGGAGATGTGAATTTTAATAGTGTCTGCGAAAGTGAATTCAGAATACCAAAACAGGCTGTCTTTTCGAGAAATGGTTTCAGACTGATAAGGAATTCTGAATTTTCAGTGAGAATAGAATGAATAAAATTACGGGTATTGCTTTCATAAACCTGATCGGGTTCTGACCAGTCTGATTCTGCTTTACCTTCCCTCAGCGATTTGGTTATGTAATTCAACAACCTTGCTTCAAAGTCATTATCTTCCGCTAATACAACAGGCATGAAACCAATAATTGTCTGATAAATGAAATATTCATCGTTTCGATCCGGAATTTCTCTGCCTTCAATTATTTTAATGAACCTGCGATTGATTTTGTGCCAGTATTTCGTATACCCCGACCAGAGTCCGGGAAGATCACTTAATACACAAAGCCTGGCGCGGGCATCTTCCCCCCTCTTTGTATCATGCGTGGAAGTAGCATTCAGCGAGAATGGAAAATATTTTTGCCTTCTGATCATTTCAGCATGAAAATCATTACAGGAGATTCCGAAATAGCCTGGAGAGTTCCCTACTTCATTATGAGCAATAAAACGGTTATAGGTATAGAAAGCGGTATCTTCCCCGCCTTTTGCCATTAACGGACCTGTGAATTGCATAAATTGTCTGAAAACAGCAATAATCTCTTCTCCCTTATGATTGTTAAGGTTTTTCCCTTCTAAAAACATATCCTCCAGTAAGTGCAGTTCATCTGCAATATCTGGCGCCCTTTTAAGAGCGATATCAAAACACTTTTTCAGCAGGGTCAACTGTTTCTTGTTGAAATTACCGGGAGTGCCATATATCTTATAGACGGGACAACATACAAGAAATTCACTGATTGCTTTCTTTATTCTTTCACGATTATATGATCCTGATTCTGTAATATTCAAACTCAGGAAGTAGTTACAGAGGTTATCCAGATCTCCTGACATATTGTTAAACAGAATAAAGCGCTTCTTCTGATATAAGATTTCATCAAAGTTTGCGACTGTACTGCTGTTCCAGTTTTGATATATCTTGTCTATTTGATTATAATTGTTCTTATTGGTAATAAGGTTATTTGCAAGTGAAAGAAAATCATAACCTGTTTCTCCCTGGACCGGCCAGGTTCTTTCGAGATATTCACCGTTGCCAGGAATTTTTTCAACGATCAGATATTTATCAGAGCCCGCCATATTTCTCAATCTGTCAAGATATTCCTCCGGATTATATAAACCATCTATATGATCAATCCTGAGTCCCTGAAAAAGATCTTCCTCACAGAATCTTTTTATTAATACATGATAAGCATCAAATACATCTTTCCGCTCAATTCTTAAGCATATCAGCCCATTGACGGTGAAAAATCTGCGATAGTTCAGAATTTTACCGGTTTCTTTCCAGCATACCGGGACATAATGCTGAATCTGTATCAATTCTTCCAGAATATTCAGATCCCTGTTGATGACAGCAATGTTTTCATTAATAAAATCCCTGAGATTTTTATCAGAAAGGTACTTCCCCGAAAATAACTTTTTACCCTTTTTGCCGGCTTCTGATGTGTTTATGTTTGTACTAAATATCCCGGTATATTTATTCAATTCTCCGGGGAATGATCTTTTCCTGATATTGATAATAAAAAGATATGAATCATAATTAAGCGGAAATTCATTCTCATAATATTTCAGCACCAGGTTCCCGTTAAGTGGCGCCACCAAAATTTCACCGGAGGATATCAGTTCCCTGAGTGGTTTGTCAAGAACCGGCAGTATCAGTTTCCCTTTAAGCTTTTTATCCGGATGATTCCAGTCTATGTCAAAAAAATCACTGTATTCCGAATCTTTGCCCTTTTCCAGAATATCATTTATCCACGGATTATGTACGGAAAAGGCCATATGATTCGGAACAATATCCTGGATCCATCCGATACCCAATGATTTCAGTTTCCGGTGAATCTTTTGGAATTCTTCAAGGGTTCCTATTTCAGGGTTGATAATCAATGGATCTGTCACATCGTAACCATGCTCACTGCCGGGAACTGCACCAAAGAAAGGTGACGCGTAGATAGTATTAACACCAAGTTCTTTCAGATATGGTATTATTGTAATCAGATCCCCGAAATTGAAACTTCCGGATAACTGAATCCGGTATGTGGAAACAGGATTATAGGTCATGATCTGTGAGTTATGAGTTATAAAACAGTTCCCCGTTACATAGCTGATCATGAGAATCCGGGACACTAATATTGTTCCCCTCCCAATTTGCATCACGAGGGTATAGTTTGCCGGGTAATATTCTGCCTGGATTCGTATTTCCGTCTTTAAAATATCTTCCCGGATTATAAAAGAGATATAAAGTTAAGAAAATAAAGACATTTTCTTAAGAGATTCAGTTAATCCCGTAATGACCCTGACAATAAAAATGCAGCCAGTCCTTGTAATATTTTTATATTCTCTTTTAATATAATAACCATACAGGCATCATTTTTGAAGTATTTTATATAAAAAATTATTCTGACCACGACATCCGGTCATATCTCACAATAATAATTTAACACTATTATTTTCGTATGAAACCCACATGTATTAACAGTCACAAAAGAGCATGAAAATATTTTTTCATTCATATGGGTTCCCCCGCCTGAGGCGGGGCAGGCTATTCGAACTACTTAGTTTATAACAATATAATAATAATATTTTCAAATGAAAGAGACATTCATTCTTAAGAGAATAGTTGCATTAATTATACTTTTCACTGCCGTTACGGCTTTAATTTTGATTTTCAGAAATTCTAAAATTAATCTCAATTCGGGCGAATTTACCTTTGCCGAAATGGGAAGTTTTAAGATTTCTGTTTCCTCCACCGGTGAACTGTTTGCAGAGAAATCACTGGATTTAAAAGGCCCCATATTACCAAATAGTGGCAGCGGGCGCAGGGGCAGACGAAGAGGCATTCGCTCCATGAACATTAAGATTCTTGATATTGTTCCTGAAGGTACATTTGTTAATAAAGGAGACTATGTAGCACAACTTGACAAAACGGATTATGAAAATATGCTTAAGGATGAGGTTGAGAGGCTTAAAACATTACAGACAGATTATGAAATGAAAACACACGATACTGCGATAGCCTTGGCAGCTCTGCGCGATGACATTAAAAATGAGACCTTTGATGTTGAGGTTGCAGCTATTGCCTTAGAAAACTCAAAATACGAACCACCTGCAACAATTCGTAAGGCAGAAATGACACTGGATAAAGAAAATAGAAGTCTGAAGCAGAAAAAAAAGATATATAATCTCAGATTTAATCAGAAATTAAGAGAAATAAATAACATCCGGATCGATATTTCCAGGCAGATAAGACTGTTGGATGATCTCAATAACTATCTGGCAGGCTTTACTATTACAAGCCCCGCCCGTGGTATGGTTATTTATAAAAGGAACTGGAACGGAACCAAAAGAGAGGCAGGATCTACGATCAATCCTTTTGATATGACAGTTGCCACTCTGCCTGATCTCTCATCAATGATTTCAAAAACCTATGTCAGTGAAATTGACATAGGAAAGATGAAAAAAAACCAGAAAGTTAATATTACAATAGATGCATTTCCTGATAAAAATTTTACCGGTACTGTTGCCAGCATTGCAAGGATTGGTGAAAAATTGCCCAATTCCG
This sequence comes from uncultured Rikenellaceae bacterium, assembly GCA_964421975.1. Classification (GTDB taxonomy): domain Bacteria; phylum Bacteroidota; class Bacteroidia; order Bacteroidales; family VadinHA17; genus LD21. Next base: position 12,807 of record CAYQZL010000016.1, on the reverse strand, counting down.
ACACAAAAATGTTTGAAATATTGATCCGGCTGAATGAATATGATCCTGAACTCAGACCATCAATGACAACCGGCAATGAAATAATAATCGAATCATTTGACAATGTCGTGTATGTACCGCTGGAATGTGTTCACACTGATACGGATGGATTGCCTTATGTTTATACCAGGAATAATACAAAACAGCTTGTGATACCCGGAAAATCAAACGATAAATATATAATCATTAATGAAGGCCTTGATGCCGGAATGGAGGTATACCTTTCCACTCCGCAAAATACCGGCGAATTCATACTGATAGGTAAAGAACTTTATTCCGGGTGCAATTACAAATATTCAAGATCCCTTTTCTATATATCATATTGCCACTACCAGGTATCTTGAACCTTCCCAGAATTTTTCAGGATCAAGGACAGTTATCCGAACCGAATCAGAGTTTACCTCTTTGATTTCATAACTCTCTGAAGGATGTTGAGTTATAAATTCAATATTTTTTATGCCGGCGGGCAGATTAAAGATTGTTGTTTCGAGCAGGTTAATTTTTACTAGCTGTTTTTTGTCGAGTTGCGGATTAATGATCATTACTCGTCCCAGGAATCCGAGAAATCCGCCTGTTTTTAATACTATATCTTTATCTATCAGATCATTCTCCGCGCCTGTTATATAGTAGGCCGTGTTCAGCCTGTTGGTTACCATATCTATGGAATCCCGCTTGTTCTTGTTTTCATCTGTGAGTTCCGATATTCTTGAATCCAGCCTTTTTGCAGTACTGACCAATCCGGTGATCTTCATATTCAGATTGTTGATCAAATTTTCTTTGTCTTCGATGACAAGATTTAATTTTTTAATTTCAGCTTTTATTTCTGAGATTTCTGCATTTTTACTATTATACATTCTTCTCAGAGACTGATAATTTTTTTCTCTCTCCTTCATCAAGTCAAGAGTTTCCGTCACTGTTGCATTAAGTGTTTTGATTAACTCTTTTCCGGTTGCAGAATGTTCCGGCATGTTGTCTCCTTCCACAGCTGCATCAAGTCTGGCACCGATTTCGTTTAAAAGTGATCCATACACTTTCAATGATGAATCGCTTTTTTCTAACTGGCTGGTAAGATCCCGGTTGTCAATCACCAGTTGCTCTGCCTCCTTTTTATATTTGCAGCCGGTCATGGCAAAAATCATTACAGTAAGAAATAATACTTTAATTGTCTTCATCGCTTTTATATTTTTGAGTTTAAATACTTTGTCTGATGTAACCATTATGCTGATTTATAGTACACATCCATATTAAGGTATATATAAAAGTATGCCAGAATCTCATCTTAAAACCGGCTTCATTCTGTAATAAATTATCTTTATGTTAATTAGAACAGACTGAAAAAGAATAAAGTACTTTGAAATTTACGTGTCCGATTCATTTATGGGTAATCATTCCACAACGAATAATCCTGAAGATCACTATTTTCTCATTGAAATTCAACTATTAACACAGAATCCGGACTATTTTATATCAGGGTAGATAATTTAGTATACTAATTCTCAGATCATGGAATATCGGTTTTTCAACCAGTTCAGTTTTTTTATGTATATTGTATGATAGAAACTGATTATTTGCATGATTAATAAATCTGATCCCGAAATATTGGAAACTTTTTTTGTTGCAGATACCTGTGATTTATACGAGAAGCATATTATTCAGCAAAGTTTTGATGCGGTGGAATTATTTATTGCTGTTATTGATCTTAACGGCAATATCCTGATTGTTAACAGGCGAGGCAGGGAATTGCTCGGATACAAAAAAGATTATGATATTATCGGTAAGAATTTCATAGAAAAGTTTATTATTAAGCCTAAGCAATTAAGGGCAAGAGAAATTTTTAATAAGGTAAAAGAAGGTGAAATTGCCCCTTATGTTAATACAAGGTACTATTTAAGGACACGTAAAAGCGGAAGAATAATCCTTGAAGCAAAGAATAAAACAATCCGGGACAAAGACAACAATCTGGCCGGCATAATAATTTCCGGTAAGAATATTACCGGGCATCTTGCCAGACAGGAGAATTTAAAGGATGCTATAAATCTATATTCAATACTGACAGAAAATGTACCCGGTATTAGTCTGTTTCTGTTTGATAATGAGTTGCGATTTATCATTTCGAGAGGCGATGAAATGAAAAAAATCGGATTTACCTCTGAAGATTTTGAAGGTAAAACACTTTATGATATACACGATGAGAAAATAAGAAACATCTGGGTTCCTTTATTCGAGTCAGCTTTGAATAACAGGAAAACGTCAGTTGAATATGAATACAGGTCATATGTCTACCATATGTCGGTCCTCCCTGTCCTGAACAACAGGAATGAAGCATATATGGGTATTGCAATAAACCAGAACATAACTGAAAGAAAACATACAATCCAGAGGCTCAGGAAGTATACAAAAGAGGCTGAAAAAGCGAAGCTGGCAACTATTGATTTTATGGCTAATATAAGCCATGAGATAAGAACCCCGTTAAGTGCTGTAATTGGATTTACCGAGCAACTGAAACAGACCAGCATGGGCAGTAAACAAAAACAGTATCTAAATATAATTGACGAATCTTCGGAACATTTAATGGCATTGATTGATGACATTCTGGCTTTATCCAGAATAGAGTCAGGCGAAATCCATTTAAACCTGATCCCGTTTAAAATAATACACACGATTGAACATCTTTATAATTCATTCGCATATAAGGCAAAAGAAAAAAAACTCGGATTTACATATCATTTGGATGAAGAACTTGATAAAGTGCTTATCGGAGATCCCCTCCGGCTGAGGCAAATACTGATGAATCTGCTCAATAATGCAATAAAATTCACGGATGAAGGATATATAAAATTAAGATGCCTGCTTGAGGAAGAAACTGCTTCTGAAGTAAAAGTAAAATTCGAAATCACTGATACAGGTATTGGCATTAGTCCTGCAAATCAGAAAAAGATTTTCAGGCCATTTGCACAGGCTGATAGCTTTATTTCCAGGAAATACGGAGGCACGGGATTGGGATTAACTATCTGTAAAAACCTGGTTGAAATGCAGAATGGGAACCTGTCAGTTATAAGCAGGGAAGGCGCAGGAACAACTTTTTATTTTGTCATTGCATATAAAAAAGGTAAAGAGACCGACAGGCTTTCTACAGGTCGGGAAATAGCCGATAATGAATCTCTTAAAGACAAAAAAATCCTGCTTGCCGACGATGACAATTTCAGCCGGTTACTGGGAGAAACAATTCTTGCAAAGTTCAATTGTTCATTTGATGTTGTAAAAGATGGTTTTGAAGCAAAAACAAAACTCGGAACTTTAAAATATGATATCGTCCTGCTTGATATGCATATGTCCGGAATAAGCGGTATCGAATTAGCTAAATTCCTGAGGAAAGTAAAACATGATGAATCCTGTAAAATTATTGCAGTTACAGCTTCAGTGATGAAAAGAGAAATAGTAGAATATTACAATGCAGGAATAAATGACTTTCTTATAAAACCATTCAGAGAAACAGATCTTTTCTGTAAAATATGTAATGTGCTTCAGATCGGAGATCATCATTATGAGCCTGCAAGAGCAGAAATAGTACTGAAGGAAGAACTGATTCAGGGACCATATGATCTTGCTGAACTGAAAAAAATTACAGATGGCAACGTAAAGCTGACCAGAAAAATGCTGACCATTTTTATTAAAAATACGGAAAATGCTATTACCACATTTGAACAACTGCTGAAAAATGAAAACTGGAATGAAATAGGTGAAACTGCTCACAGGATACTTCCTTCTTATCATCATGTACATGCTGAAGACCTTGCATCCAACCTCATTGAAATAAAAACCAGAACAATAATTGAACCGGATTACAGCTCATTACCGGAGTTGATAAGCACAACTATTGAGAATATGAGGAAGTTGATAAATGATTTGAAAAGTGAAATTTAACTTTAAATCACCTTTAAAAAAAAGGTGAAAAAATAATCCAAGGCTATTATTTTCATGTGAAATATTTCTACAATTCAGGATCTTTACAAACCCGGTATGAAGGGCATCTTTTTTTAAAGATCTTCAGAACCGATCATTTATATAAAGACAATACCTGCCTCGTATTAAATTGTAAATAAGACTATTCAAGTAAAATCCCCGGTATTTGACCTGACGTAATATCCAACTGATATTATTAATTTAATTAAATAGAAATAAAAAATATTCTTAGTGGCACAGTTTGGGTAAGATATTCGTGTAATAGCTAAAATCATTAACTATTAAAACCAATATTATGAAAAAGGAAAGAATAATAGATAAAACCATGGTGACCCGGGCAGTGATTATAAAAATAAAGGATGCTGAGGCTCCTGATGTTATAAAGGCAACACATATTCAGGGTTATGATGATCCGGATATAATTGGTAATAAAGGAAATGATAAAGGATATAAACCCGATATAGTTGCGTTCAAAGAAAATGAAACAAATATTTTCGAGATTGAACTGGATGACAAGATGCCGGTTAATAAATGGAGGTTGTTTTCTGAATATGCACAAAAAAATAATGGCAATCTGTTTCTTGTTGTCCCTGATTATTTAAAGGAAAGTATTAAGAACGAAATGCAAAAACAACAAATACGTTCAAGGCTGATTTATTTCGAAACGCAATAATTCTGTCTCTCTGTTTATCTCATATTCTGCATTATATTGTAATTTTGGAATTATATTATTAATCTCAACCTCCCTATTTATTATTGAGGTTTGATTTCTTATTTGATATTTCTGGTTGTACCTGGCATAACTATCATTAATTATGAGGAGAATCCTGATCATTGATGACGATACTTATATGTGTAATTTGCTTGCGGAATATTTAAAGCAAAGAGGATATAGCACCAAAGGTGCATTTAATGGTCTGGATGGTAAAAAGCTCATTAAAAAGAATGATTTCGATGTGGTGTTATGCGATTATCGCCTGCCTGATTCTGATGGTAAAGAAATTCTGGAGTATATTAAGTCAGTAAATCCTTCAACACCGGTTATAATAATTACAGCTTATTCGGATATAAAAATGGCTGTAACCTTAATAAAGTCAGGTGCATTTGATTATATAACAAAACCTGTTCAACCGGAAGAGATTTTGGAGCTTGTTAAAAGGGCACACGAAGAAAAGGACAAAAATGACTTAAGAAATAAAACCAACACTTCATTCAATGAAAATTTTATCACCGGAAGAAGTAAACGGATGAGGGAGGTCATGCAACATATCGATGTTGTGGCAACAACAGATGTAACTGTATTAATTGAAGGAGAGACAGGATCGGGTAAGGAATATATTGCCAGAGCAATTCATAATGCAAGTAAGCGGAGAGAAAAGGCCTTTATTGCAGTTGATTGTGGAGCAATACCAAAAGATCTCGCCAACAGTGAACTGTTCGGACATGTAAGGGGTGCATTTACCGGTGCAATAAATGATAAGACAGGTTATTATGAACAGGCTGATGGCGGTACATTGTTCCTGGATGAGGTAGGTAATCTGCAGCACGAAAACCAGCTGAAACTTTTGAGAGCACTTGAAGATGGAATGATACACAAAGTCGGAGATAATAAACCAATACGTGTAGATGTCAGAATTATAGCAGCAAGCAATGTCAGTTTGCCGGAAAAAATTAAAACCTCCGAATTCAGGGAAGATCTTTATCATCGTCTTAACGGTTTTAAGATCAAACTCCCGGCCTTAAGACAAAGGAAAGAGGATATAATTGAGTTTGCGGAATTCTTTATTAAAAAAGCCAACAGTATTTTTAACAAAAATATTACAGCAATTGATAATAATGTAAAGAATTTATTCATTAATTACAGGTGGCATGGAAATATACGGGAGCTTCATAACGTTGTTTCAAGGGCTGTACTTCTTTCCCGGACTAATATATTAACAGATGATTTGCTGCCGGATGAAATAAAAATAAAACGTCTCCCTGACAGTAATCACAGGACAGATGTCGGTGAAATTAAGCTGCACGATGTCACAGAACTAAAAGAAGCAATTGTTCTTACGGAAAAAGAAGTAATCCTGAATGCCCTTGTCAAATCCAGGTACAATAAATCAAAAGCAGCCAGGGTGCTTAATATTGACCGGAAAACATTATACAATAAGATCCGGCGCTATAATATAGAATTACCTAAATGACAATTAAAAGTGTGGAAAGATACCACAATTGTAGAATAATTCACCATTTACCACTGATCTGCCGGAAATTTTAGAAATCTCATAATTAGCTGTGATAGCTGATATCGCTTTGATACTAAAAATTATGGCATGAATTTGTCAGCATTTTTAGTGTTATCGATCAAATCCATTGGAAAACACCTCAGAATTTCCAGACCTGGCATTTGAATACAAATATTTTGTACTAATTCATAAAATAAGGCCGGAATGAAATCAGATGAAGATGGAAATCAAAACGGGATCAACCTGACGCCCCAGGTATTGGAAGCTGTTATACTGGATATGGATGGTGTTATTACACAAACAGCTAAAATACACAGGGAGGCCTGGAAAGAAATGTTCAACAGGTACCTTGACCGGTGTACTGAAAAACAATCACCCATGTCTGATGAGGATTATATAATGTTTATTGATGGAAAACCCAGGGTTAAGGGGCTCATGAGTTTTCTGGAATCAAGAGAGATACATCTTCCGTACGGAAACCAGGATGATCCGTCCGGAAAGGGGACGATCTGTGGAATAGGTAATCTGAAGAACAAGATCTTTCTCGAACTCCTGGACCGGAATGGCGTAGAAACGTATAAAAATGCAATTGACCAGATAAAATACTGGAAATCTAAAGGTTTAAGATGTGCTGTGGTTTCCTCGAGCAAAAATTGTAAAAAAGTTCTTGAGAAAGCGGGTATAACGGGACTGTTCGAGTCACGAATTGACGGTGTAACATTAGCCGAAAGGGGATTGGATGGAAAGCCTGCTCCTGATATGTTTCTTGAAGCAGCAAAAGAACTTGGTACAAAACCTGGCAATTGTGCAATTTTTGAGGATGCTGTTTCGGGAGTACAGGCTGGTTGCCGGGGAAACTTCTCACTGGTTGTGGGAGTAAACCATACCGGAAACAGAAAAGTACTCAATGAAAACGGAGCAGATCTTGTTATAGATGATCTGAAACATATAGATCTTTTAAGTCATGATATCAGATTATATTTTGTTCAGTTTGCACCATCTGTCTTTTCTAGGCTTTCCGAATTGAACACTCTGATTAAAAACAAAAAACCTTTTCTTTTTCTTGATTATGACGGAACTCTGACACCAATCGTTAAAAATCCGGAGGATGCCATTTTATCAGATGAAATGAAACAAATTCTCATACAATATAACTCCAGATTTCCTCTTGCCATTATAAGTGGCCGGGATATGGATGATCTTAAAAAGATGGTTGACATTGACAGCATTATTTACGGTGGCAGCCATGGATTCCGGATCTCGGGACCTGATGGTTTATATATGGAATATGGGAAATCACAGAAAATAGTATTGGATCTTGATCAGATTGAAAAGAGATTGTATGATTTATTGAACGGGAAAATTAAGGGTATACGCATAGAAAGAAAACGTTATGCAATTGCCGTTCATTACAGAAATGTATCAAAAGAAGAAATTCCGTCAGTTACCAGGGAAGTTGAAAATATAATAGATCAAAATCCCGGTTTCAGAAAAGGTGAAGGTAAAAAGGTTGTTGAAATCAGACCTGATGTTGACTGGCATAAAGGAAAAGCAATAAGCTGGATTCTCGAAAAGTTAAATCCTTCTGAAGATCATAAGTATGTCCCGATCTATATCGGAGATGATATAACAGATGAAGATGTTTTTAAAACACTTCCCGAATCCGGAATCGGAATACTTGTAGGTTTTCACGGACATCGGACACAAGCCAGATATTCATTAAAGAATGTCTACCAGGTCAGGATATTTATTGAAATGCTAATAAATAAAGTCAACGGGAAATGAATAATTGGATTATCGAATACCATGACTGGAATCCTCAACAACATCCGTTGAGAGAAGCATTATGTACGCTTGGAAACGGTTACATTGCTACCAGGGGGGCCATGGAAGAGATCGGTGCAGGAAAATATAACTATCCTGGAACATATCTGGCATGCGGATACAACCGTGCCATTTCAAAAATAAAATGTAAGGAAATTGAAAATGAAGATCTTGTAAACTGGCCCAACTGGTTGTTCCTGACATTCAGAATCAGAGACTCGGAATGGTTTGATCTGAATAAAATGGAGGTAATCGAACATATTGTCAGATTAAACCTGAAAGAGGGTGTTATGGAACGTAATATGAAATTCCGTGACAATGAAGAACGTGTGACAACAATTATGAGCAGGAGGTTTGTAAGCATGCATGATATCCATATGGCTGGTATTGAATGGATTTTGATACCGGAGAACTGGGATGGAGAGATAACTATACGCTCGGGAATGGACGGGAATATAAAAAATCAGGGCGTGAAGCGTTACAGAGACTTGAATGGCAATCATTTGGATATACTGGAAACAGGAAGTATTGACGGAAATAGTATTTTCCTGAGAAGCAAGACCAGACAATCCAAAACAGAGATGGTACAGGCAGGCTTAACACGGATATTTAATAAGAATCATGAAATACAATGTTCACGTACAACAACCAACAATGAAAAATCGATATGGCAGGATATACGGACAGAGTGTCCAAAACTTTATCCTTTAAAGATCAGGAAACTTGTTGCAACCTTTACATCAAGAGATTTTGCTATCTCGGATCCATTCGATGAAGCAAGAAATAAAATCAACTATTTAGTCAGTTTCGACGAAGTTCTTGAAAATAACAGATATGCATGGGAACAGATCTGGACAAACAGTAAAATTGAGATTGAAACCGGAGATGATTCATTGCTGATTCTCAGATTACATATTTTTCATTTGCATCAGACAGTATCACAAAACAGTATCGGATATGACGTTGGCGTTCCTGCCCGGGGCTGGCACGGTGAGGCGTATCGGGGACATATATTCTGGGATGAGTTATATATTTTCCCTTATATTAATCTTCATTTACCTCAGCTTGCCAGATCTTTACTGATGTACCGTTACCGCCGGTTGCCTCAGGCCCGGCTTGCAGCGAGAGAAAACGGCTACAAGGGAGCTATGTTCCCCTGGCAAAGCGGAAGCAACGGAAGAGAAGAAAGCCAGGTCATACATCTTAATCCTGAATCCGGACGCTGGATCCCCGACAATTCCAGATTACAGAGACATATTAATGCTGCAATCCCATACAATGTGTGGCAATATTATCAGTTTACCAGGGATATTGAATTTCTGTCAAACTATGGCGCTGAAATAATATTCAGCACAGCATTGTTCTGGTCAAGTATTGCGACTTATAACCATAAACTTGACAGATATGAAATAAAGGGAGTAATGGGACCGGATGAATATCATACAAGCTACCCCGATTCATATTACCCCGGATTGAATAATAATGCATACACCAATTTTATGACAGCCTGGGTTGCAAAATGTTCGGTTGATTTAACAGGCATACTCAACAGCCAGTTGTTGAACAAACTGGCTATAAAAGTCGGATTCTCAGACAGAGATATTGAACTATGGGAAAAGATCTCCAGGAAGATGTTTATACCTTTTCGTGACAACGATATTATTATGCAGTTTGAAGATTTCGATAAGCTCCGGGAACTCAACTGGGATAAATACAAAAAAATATATGGAGATACAATGCGTCTTGACAGGATTCTGGAAAAGGAAAATGATTCTGTAAATAACTACAGAGCCTGCAAACAGGCTGACGTCCTGATGCTTTTTTATCTTTTTTCATCCGAGCAACTTATAGAGATATTCCATCGTTTGGGTTATAATTTCAATCCTGAAAGCATCCCGAAAAATATTGAATATTATAATAAAATAACATCCCATGGCTCTACACTGAGCCAGGTAATATTCTCGTGGGTATATGCCAGATCTGACCGCAAAGGCAGCTGGAAAAGCTTTGAAAAAGCACTTATGAGTGACTTCATGGATATTCAGGGAGGTACAACAAGTGAAGGTATTCACCTTGGTGCCATGGCAGGTACAATTGATATTATAGAGAGATGTTATACCGGACTGGAAATAAGAGATGATATAATGCATCTTAATCCAAGACTACCGGATGAATTAAAAGAAATTAACCTGAATATTAATTATCGCAGCCATTCGATCAAATTCAAAATAAACCACAGAAAGTTACGGATTGATTTTATCAAGGGTTTGTCTGACCCCGTTGAGATAAGGATTCAGGGGCAAAGTTACTTCTTCAAATCAAATAGTATGGCTGAATTTGATCTGTCATACGATCATAAGTCAGACACATCTGATAATTTGTCTGATCAGCAAACCGGTCCCAATCATTTATTAAAAACCAAAAAATAAATATTATGGAAACACTGTTAGCTATTATTAATGAACCTAAGAAAGCAAAGAACTTTATAGGTTATGTTGCACGTCTTGCTTTGGACTTGCATACAAATATTCACCTGATGTATGTACAGGAACCGTATGATTATACTCTTGGACAACCACCTGCTACGGGTCTTGCAACCTCTGTCGAAGCTCAGAAAAGCAATGCAGAAGATGCAAAAAAAGAATTCGCCATGCATATTAAGAATGTACTCAAAGAAATTTCCGGAGAGGTTTCGTTTAATTACTCTGCCGAAATGAACTTCAGGACAACCATAATCAACAGTTTTATTTCAGAAAATAAAGCAAGTATGGTCATTATGGAAGAAGAGGAGCAAAAAAGTTTCTGGTCCCAGACCTCATCTAATGATGATATTATTAATCATGTTAGTTGTCCTGTCTGGGTTATACCCTTTAATGCTGATTATAAGCCATTCAGGGAGATTGTCTATGCAACCGACTATAAGGAGGAGGATATTGAGACCCTAAAGAATCTGATCGGATTAACTTACAGGTTTTCACCGGTTATAACAGCCCTTCATATAACGGATAGTGTTGATTTTGAAGAAAAGGTGAAAAAAACAGGCTTTAATGAAATGCTGCAAACAAAAACCGGCTATCAGAATATTACAGTCAAACCCCTGGTTGAAAAAGACAGAGAGAGCGAGGCAAAACTAATAAATGAGTATGCACTGAATATTAAAGCAGATTTAATAGTTGTATTAAGAGAGAACAGAAATTTTTTCGAAAGAATATTGAGTTCGGATTCAACAAAGAAGATTTTAAAGGAAGCTCAGTTACCGGTACTCGTTTACCAGTATAGCAGATAATATAGTGAGAATACTAAAATTACTTCGTTTACCGGATCATTCAGAAACTCGGGCAATGCATCTGTCACATCTCCGAATAAATATATTATTTTGATTTATAAATAAGCAAGAAAAAATGGAAGAGACAATTAAAAAATTCATTGAAGGTATTGGTCCATGGCTACTTTCACATGGTTTAAAAATCATATTGATTGCAGCTGCCGCCTGGTTGCTGAATATTATTATCTCCAGGATAATTAAGAAAGCTGTAAGAATTGCCGTGGTGTCTGATATGGACATGTCAGAAGAAGCAGAAAAGAAACGCGAGGACACACTCATCAGGATTTTTACGGGTGCTTTAAGAATTGTAATAGCTGTTTTGGCTATTCTTATGATACTCCAGGAAGCAGGACTTGAAATTGGGCCCATCCTTGCCGGTGCCGGTATTGCCGGTCTGGCATTTGGATTTGGCGGACAATATCTGATCAAGGATATAATTACAGGTCTGTTTATTATACTTGAGAATCAATACCGTATAGGTGATGTAGTAAAAATTGACGGCACCGGAGGACTCGTACAGGATATAAGTATGAGGAAAACCACATTAAGAGATATTGAAGGAATCGTTCACCATATCCCACATGGTTCAATAACATTAGTATCAAACCTTTCCAAGGACTGGGCAAGGGTTCATCTCGACATGGGTATTGCATACGATACTGATCTTGAACATCTTATTGAAGTAATAAACAGGACCGGCAATGAGCTGGCTGAAGATCCCGACTTTAAGGATTCCATTATCAAACCGCCACAATTTTTAAGGGTAAATGAATTTGCTGATTCGGCTATCATTGTTAAAATCCTCGGTGAAACCAAACCGTTAAAACAATGGGAAGTAACCGGAGAATTCCGCAAACGTTTAAAGATCGCATTTGATAAAGAAGGGATTGAAATACCTTTCCCTCAAAGAGTAATTCATCAGGCAAAATAGTGAATAATTTAATCCACAACTACAATCCTGAACGAATACTGACAGCAGAGATTTTAATATATGAAGATATGTATATTCAACTATGGCGCTTTTCGAACATAGAATAAATGAAACAGAATAAGGTGAGTAAGCAATGAAAACATTAAACCAATTCGATTTTAACCGGATCATAATTGTTGCTTACCGGCTGCCTTTCAAACTTATCAGGAAAAAGGATAAATATTATGCGGTTCAGAATTCAGGGGGTTTAGTTTCCGCCATACTTTCATTATCTGAAAAAATGAAATCAGATGTGAAGGCATCATCAAAGATCATCTGGGTGGGTACAGGTGACTTACAGCTTGGAAAAGAAAATATACATCCGAACTTTGAACTCTTTCCTGTTGAAATACCACGCAAGGTGAATGAAAAATATTACGGAGGATTCTGTAACGACACTATATAGATCGGAAGAGCACACGTCTGAACTCCAGTCACCGCTCATTATCGCG
>CAYQZL010000015.1:0-40098 GCA_964421975.1 uncultured Rikenellaceae bacterium | reverse complement strand
CGCGATAATGAGCGGTGACTGGAGTTCAGACGTGTGCTCTTCCGATCTCCCGAATGGTTTGTTCTATACTACTAACCGGAATTTCATAGAAGTTACGGATTTGAACAGAGAAACAGGTAAAGTTGAAATACTTGATCTCAGGGATCCCCTCAGGACCTCGTACATTGACCGGCTGAACCTAAAAAATGTAGTTATTATCCGCATGACAAACCAGAGCCAGTACACTGCAATCACCAATAAGTATCTCAGCGACAGCAAGAAACTTGTCAGTTCAGAAAGTCATAGGATCCTGCGCGGGCTGAAATCATGATAAATAAAAATCCAATTCCGGTATAGACTAAAAATGAATTATTTCCGTATTTAAGAAGTTCCGGGTTCTTCAATACCTATTTATTAGTAATTTAGCTTTTTCTCAATTTGGTTCCTGACATAATAAATCTTACTCCATGAAAAGATCCATGTTTATATATGTGACTTTTTTAATCAGCTTACTAATTTTGAACAGTTGCAGCAATTGTAACCGACCAAAGCGACATCCCGTTTCTTCCGGTAATCCAGCTATCATTCCGGTAACTACTGTATCAAAACCTGTCTATAACATATATCTGGAGAATTCAGGCAGCATGGACGGATATGTCAGCGGAATCACCGAATTCGAACAGGCTATCTATAATTTTCTCGTGGATATAACAAATAATGAGCTTGCTGACAGCATTAATCTCTTTTACATAAATTCCATAATAATTCCGAACAAACCTGAAATAGCAGATTTTATAGAGAATCTTGAACCAGAGACATTCAGAAAAAGAGGAGGTAACCGGAGCACCTCAAATATGAGCAATATGTTCAGGACAATCCTTGAGAATACGGAGGAAAACACAGTTTCTGTTTTTATCTCTGATTGTGTTTTTTCTCCGGGAGGTGGCATCGATGCACATGAATATCTTGTTAACCAGCAAATTGCGATCAAGAATGATTTCGCACAAAAGCTTAATCAGACCAGTTTAACTACTGTGTTACTGCAACTGAATTCACAATTCAAAGGCTATTATTACAACAGGTTAAACCAGTCTGTTCTAATCACCGGTACAAGACCATATTATATCTGGCTTTTCGGCAAACATGAATTTATTGCAGATCTTCTTGGAAAGATAAATCTTGATAGTTTTAAAGGAGGAGGCGTAAAGAATTTTTACTGCATTTATAATGGTGAAAAATACTTTGATCACGGGATCCTGATGTCACCTAAGCTGGGGACTTTTGAAAGGGATAAAAATAACCCCAAAACCAGACTTTTAAAGGCAAAAAAAGCTGATAAAGGCATCCATGAAGGCAAATTTCAGTTCTCGGTTGGTGTTAATTATCAGAGGAGTCTGTTAAACGAAGATTTTATTATGGATCCGTCAAATTATAAAGTGATGGATAATTACGAACTGGAAATCATTAAATGCAATATTGAAGGTATTAATTATTCGCATATCCTTAAGCTTACGACTAATTCACTTAAAACCGGAACCGTTACCATAAGGTTTTTCAATTCTGTACCGGAATGGATCAAAGAAATAAATTCAGAAGATGATCAGATCATTACCGTTCCCGGTGAAACTGAAAAAACTTTCGGATTCAGATACCTTGTTGAAGGTATCTATGAGGCATACAAACTCAGGAACAACAATAATGACAACCTATACGAAATTAACATATCTGTAAACCAATAACTTAACGCTAATGGGAACTATTTACTGCTGGTTTAAAAGTTTTTTTGGACTGGATCTTGCGGAACACCTATGGGGCTGGGATATGACTACCGGTGATTACACAAAGGCAAATCAGTTCAATTCTATCGGCCTCTATATGATAATCCTTACTCTGTTTCTTGTAATTTTTTTTTACTACATACTTAATCATCCTCGTTTTAACAGGTGGTGGAACTGGCTTATAGTACTAGGTGTTAATTTATTCCTGAATTTCCTTTACGCGTGGCGGATCACACTTTCCGACCTGAACACCAATGCAATTTCCGATGATCTTCTATATGTGAGGAATCCTGATACAGGTCAGATTATTTCACAAAAGATAGTAGAATCCAATTGCGTTTATTTTGGGATCACAAACGCGATAATTGCCACGATAGTTTTTATACTGCTCTCCTTTATGTTACGCTGGTGGAGCCGAAATTGCTCAACATGTCCTTGTCCCAATTAATAATTAAAAATAAATGGCTAAATTATTTGTATTCGGAATCGGAGGTACCGGTATCAGGGTAATCAAGTCTCTTACAATGCTCCTTGCTTCGGGTGTTGATACCGGCAAATTTATTGATCATATTGTACCTGTTATTATTGATGTTGACAAGGGGAACAGTGATCTTACCAGAACAGTTGAAATACTTAAGAGCTACGAGACTATTTATTCACATGCAGCAGGTCAGAAGGCAAACTATAAAGGATTTTTCCAGACAAGGCTCACAAATCTGTTTACGGAAGCAGGTGATGAATACAGGCTGAGAATAATGGATGTTCAGGGAAAGAGATTCGGGCAATACATTGATTTTGAAACTCTGGATGATATCAATAAAGATCTGGCTGATTTATTGTTCTCCGGATATCAGGATGATAACGGCACACCGGTTCCGCTTATCAATATGGATATGGCAATCGGATTTCAGGGTAATCCAAAGCTGGGATGTGTTGTTCTGAACCAGTTCAAGTATAATCCTGACTTTATAACCTTTGCATCAAATTTCAACCAGGAAGACAGGATCTTTATCATCAGTTCAATTCACGGCGGGACAGGCGCAGCAGGATTCCCTTTATTATTAAAGAATCTCCGTACCGCCGATCTGCCGACTCCCAATCCTGAACTTCTGAGAAATGCAGTAATAGGTGCGGCAACTGTTTTACCCTATTTCCAGCTGAAACCCGGTGACATAAAAAGTTCTGATTTTGTCTCAAAAACCAAGGCTGCTCTTCAATACTATATAAAAAATGTTAATCCATCATTAAACTCGATGTATTACATTGGAAATTCGGCCAATACGCACAGTTATGATAACCATAAAGGGGGAACTCAACAGAAAAACGATGCCCATTTTGTTGAACTGGCAGCAGCTATGTCAGTGATTGATTTTGCCAGGCAGGAAGATAATTCAATTGCTGATCCGGGGAAACGCTATCTTGAGTTTGGCCTTCAGGATTTTGTTAATGCCATCGATTTCTCGGTACTGGGGAACAACAGCAGGGAGATGGTACAAAAATCACTGATCCGGTACCATTTTTTCAGAACATACATTGAACAGCAGCTTAAAACATCACTCAACAGGCAACCATGGAGCAATCGTGGCAGAAAGAAAATAACCTCTGATATGATAACTTCACCGGAAGGATTTTTCAAAGCGCTCCATGATTTTAATAAAGGTTTCGGTGACTGGTTAAATGAAATGGGGAAAAACGATCCCGGATTTGTCCCCTTTAACACTAAAGCATCATTGCTCAACACTGTTACAAACAAGGATCCTAAAAAACAGATATTTGGTTTCTGGAAACCCGATTTCGCCCTGTTCGACGATTATCTGAATGCTGCCGACAGAAAAGTCGGCAACCTGTCTCAGGAACAGAAATTCCTTGAACTGTTCAATATTGCAACAAACAGATTATTAACTGAGAGATATAAATAAAAATGAAAGTATTCAGGCTACAGAATGAGGAACAAACTTCATTAAAACAGGAATCAGGATGGTTTGATTCAGACGAATACACATCAAGGGAAATAATGTCCATCCCCGATCCTGACGGGGGAAAAGGAAATGAACCAACCTCCATCCCCAGTCCTTTTGCAAGAATGGACCTGACAAATACAGCCTTCCGGTATGTCAATGAACTGGGGAAAAAAGCCGGACTTATGTTCAAAAGGATAGTGTCCGACACCATTGATCTGATGGAAATTTTCTTCTATCAGGATCTTTACAAAGAGGATTTCAGAATTATCGAATGGGACAGACAGTCTGAAATAGAGAAACTGCTTAAATCTAATAACAAAGAACATATCCGTCTTGGAGATACTTTAAATATGTACCTTAATAATAAGGATGATGCATCTTCATTCAATTTCGATATCTTCCAGAAATTTTATCTTATTAAATACAAGTTCAAAGTCATTGGCAGCAGTTCTCCTCTTACTCTCTTTTTTACCACAGCAAATAACCTCGACTGGACGGGAATAACATTTCCGGATGGTCATATAGCATTTGATAAAACACCAGATTATCAATATCCATTAAACAAAAGGAATGAGGAGTTCCAGCTGTGGATTTACAGCATGAGACAGAATTATCCTCATTTCAGGGCACACTTCAGGGAAGTAAGTACTTATATGGACATATGCCTGAATGATCTTCTGAAGGATAATCCCGCCTTATATACCAGGATCCAGAATCTCACACCAAATGATTACTCTGTAACCCTCTATGATAAAATCGGCAGCGGAATCCTCCTTGTAAACAGGCTGCCATTACTGAAAGCCAGGAAGTTGTTCGATGATGTTCAAAGCGATTTTATGATTGATTCGGTGAAGTATACAGGAAATCCAAAGCCTCTGGTCCTTCAGCACGAACACAAGGGTGTAACTTCATCCGGAAAACCGATGATTTATTATACATCTGCTTATGATGAAAAAAATGAGATCCCCTTTTATGATGAAAGAACCCTTGATCAAAGAACATTACCAGGCCTTACAAATATCCGCTATCCATATCTTACGGTAAGTGATTTTCTTGAGCCCTTCCTTATAAGAACCATTTATCCTGTTAATAAGGAGAGTTTTTTTGACGGTAATCACAAAAAAGGATCATACAAAGAAGAAAAAGGATTTATACTACCGATCAAAAAAAGATATTTCGAGTACTTCAATGTTGATGATCTGAAAAAGAAGATCAGCGGAAAACCTGTCTTCGAGATGGAAAGCCTGTCGTCCGGAACAACAACTGCTATATTAAGAATTCCGGTTAAGGGAGGTGAATTCATTGAGTTCAAAAGGGAATATGTAAAAAGTGCAGAAAGCGATACCAGAGAACCCGATTTAAGCCGCAATGAGGGATTTATTATTGATAACCAGTTCGGACTCGGTATCTTCCCCTGTTTACGATTTGAGGCTGACGAAGATCCTCATTATCGCATTGCACTGGTTGACAGAGATATAAGTCCATCAACAATCACAAATTTCTACACTCTCGCCTTTTACAACCAGGAAAATGTAAACAAGGCAATTAAAACTACGGATATTAAAAAAAGAAATATTAAAAGTCCTCAGGATGTAGAAACTAATTATTATGTCTTCAATTCAAATTTTGATTTTTTAAGTATCTCAGTTAATTCCAGAACTAACGGGATCATTATCCCAACCTTTGCAAGACCGCAAAGAACCAGGAAGTTTACATTCGCAATTGATTTCGGCACAACCAATACTCACATCGAGTATTCATCCGATACCGGAAGAAATTATCAGCCATTTGACATAAGGGATCATGAAATCCAGATAGTTAAATTGCATTCAAGGGAAGCCAGGATTCCAGGCGAAATAAGACAGACATTTGATCATGATTTTATTCCTGAGATAATTGAAACAGACGGGCAATATTCATATCCCATGAGAACAGCCTTGTCTGTATCCAAAAATGCAAATTACCAGACCAGCATGTTTGCCCTTGCGGATGTTAACATCCCCTTTACATACGAAAGGGAGGTGCAAAAGCATTATAATTCATGCATCACCAACCTGAAATGGTCCGGACAGTCATCGGATAATTCCAAACAGGTTGAACTATACCTTGAAAACCTTTTCCTGATAATCCGTAACAAGGTTATCTTAAATGGAGGCAAACTGGATGATACCAAAATAGTATGGTTTTATCCTGCAAGCATGCTGGAGCACAGATATAACAACTTCAGACTGATATGGGAAAGCCTGTACAGAAAGTATATAGGAAGCAATCTGAATAACCTGCTTACCATGTCAGAATCCATTGCTCCTTATTATTATTACAGCTCATCAAAAGGTGCAAGACGGAATGTTGTCTCAGTGGACATAGGAGGAGGATCAACCGATGTTGTCATTATAGAAGAAACAATGCCTACACTCCTGACTTCTTTCAGATATGCCGCAGATGCCGTTTTTGGAGACGGATACGGATTTGATTCTGATACAAACGGATTTGTATGTGACTTTAAGGATAAGATCAATAAGTCACTCAGGGACAATGAATTGTTTGATCTTTGTAAAATTCTGGAATCCATAGAATCACAAAAGAGGTCGGCTGATATTATTGCTTTTTTCTTTTCACTTGCAACCAACAGGGATATCAGGTCGAAGAATATTAAGATCCACTTTGCTGACATGTTAAGTGATAATGGCAAATACAAAATCGTCTTTATCCTGTTTTATGTATCTGTTATGTATCATATAGCCGGCATAATGAAAGCAAAAAATATGGCAATGCCACGCTACATTACATTCAGCGGGACAGGTTCAAAAATACTCAGGATATTATCTCCCGAAAACAGGGTTATAGAAGAGTTCACCTTACTGATCTTTGAAAAGATCTTTGGAACTGTTTATGGACCGGATGGGCTGACTATAATCCGTAATGAAGAAAATCCTAAAGAAGCTACATGTAAAGGCGGACTATACAATCCCGTCAATCAGCATTATGACAGCATTGATAAAATTAAGGCAACTCTTATCGGATTTGATCGTAATACTTTCGCCGACAAGACCACAAGATATACGAATTTCTCTGACAATAACCTGAATTCAATTGTTGAAGAAACCAGAAGATTTATTGAATTTGCATTTTCCCTGAATGACGAATTCCCATTCCATAAAAAATTCGGAGCTGAATTAAAGAATCTTAATGAAATAAAGGAATTATCCAACAGGGATATAATTCAGCATCTTCAGGACGGTTTTGATAAAAAACAAAAGGAACTGGCCCTTACCGGAACTGATCAGCCAATTGAAGAGACATTGTTTTTCTATCCGCTTATAGGCATAATCAATTCTCTGGTAAGGCATATTTTTAATAAAAGCTGATCAAAATGTATCACCCCTTGTTAATATTTCTTTTCTCCCGGAGTTTTATCGCAGGGATAATTGAAAAATCCGAATTTGAAATAACCGAAAGTGTAATTCCCGGATTGAATGACAGAATATTTATTATTGTTCAGAGATTTGCCGAAATAAAGCCACTTCCTCTATGGGCAACAATAGGAATTACAATACTTACTGTTCTGGCTGTTCTGGCTGCTTCCTTATTTGCCTTAAAACCGTTACTTAGAGAATACATTATAAGGATCACACTGCAAAGCAAGCGAATTAATGAACATTTTTATTCTTCCTCTTCTGTAAAGAAAAATAACGACAACCCAAAAAAGTCAGACATTCCCGTTGAAGATATTATTACCGATGACAGGGAAATTGAACGCATTGCCGGATTAGTGCTGATGAAACTCCGTGCAGCGGAATCCCGCAAAAAAGAGATTCAGACGAACCAAAGAACCTCCTCATCCGATAAATTAAAAATATCTGAAATAATGTACTGCACAGAACCTCGTGATGGAGAGGCATTTGATAGCAAAAATCTGTCCGAGCGATTTATTGAAACAGAATCGGTATTTGTTTTTCATCTTAAGAACTCCAATACTGCAGAGTTCAGGGTTATAACCGATCCTGATACAATGGGAAGAGCCATTAAATATAAAAAGGAATTACTGGATACAGCCTGCGACAGCCTGAACAGCTCAATAAACACAAGACGCATAATAACAAAAGAACCGGGTATAGCCACAAGAAACGGCGACAGATGGATCATTAAATCAAAAGCAAAGATCAAATTTGAATAACCATGCATTATACAATTATAGGAATACTTATCGGAATAATTATCCTTATTCAGTCAGGTGTATTCCTTAATACTATCCGTAAAATATCTCTTTTCAAATCAATATTCCCGGATTCAGGACGGTTTTCCACATTCAGGATATTCTTAAGTGATGACAACATCAGAGAACTAAATGTTTCTGAAATCGGAAAGAATATCAGCCAGTATAAAAACATGCCCCCTGATAAACACCGGAGAATTTTAACGGTAAGGATTGACGGAACTGAAGAATTAATACCGGCCGGTGATCTTGATGTTAAGCTGAAGAATGGAAACTCAAAGAATGCTGAAATCCTGATGTGCAATAAAGATCAGGCAGCTTTTGTAAGTTTTGAAAACATCGGAGACATGCAACTAAAAGGCTGGAATCTGGATGAAAAAAAATCAGGATATCACGAAATAACGCTTATCAATACCATTGTTAAAAAAAATCCGGTACTTGGGAAAATACTGACTGCCATAAATACTTATCTGATAAAAAATAAGGGTGCTGTCAGTGACTTCAGTCTTGTCAAAGATATAGTTGAAAGGAATTGTGATGCAATGGATGAAGAAATAAATGCCCAGATACCTATTCCCTTATACCTGGGATTGATCGGTACCATGCTTGGAATTGTAATAGGTGTAGGATATATGGCAGTTATCGGATTTGACTCATTTATGAATCTTCAGAACGGAGGGCAAAGCAATGGAGTGATTGTTCTGATGGGAGGTGTCGGAATTGCAATGATATCCAGTTTTATAGGCCTGTCGTATACAACGATCACGTCCGGTATATTTTATAAGGGTGCCAAATCGCATATCGAAAGTCTGAAAAATGAGTTTTATACCTTTATCCAGACTGATCTCCTGCCAACAATTTCAAGCAGTGCATCAGGAAGTATTGCAACTCTCAAATCAAATCTTGATAAGTTCAATGAAGAATTCTCTATCAATGTAAGAAGGTTTGATCAGCTTTTATTACAAATCCATACTTCTTATGAAAATCAGATATTAATTATCAGGGATCTGAAAGAAATTGATATAAACAAACTTGCAACAACCAATATTCAAATACTTCAGGAACTGGCAAGAAGTACAAGTGAGATAAATAAATTCAATACTTATCTGACAAAGATAAATGAGCTGGTTGAAAATGCCACAAAACTGAACGACAAATTAAACACAGATCTGGATCAGATTGAAAATAGAAAAATTATTGTGTCAAATGCATTTCGTACTGTAAACGACAGTTTCGAAAAAGGACTAAAAACACTAAAAGAAAATACCGATGAACGTCTGGAGGAAGTCAAAAAAGCTACAGTTAAAATGCAAGATGAGTTTGAGAAGTTCCTGGAGAAAAATAAAAGCGGAATATCGGAAATTGTCATAAATGAAAAAACCGCTCTGCAGGAACATCTGGTTCAGAACAGGGAAGTTTTGGCTGAACTGAAAAAGCATAGTGAATTGCGCACAAGCATTGAAAAAGTTGAAAAAGCCATAAGCGTTCAGAATAAAATGATCAGCAGTCATTATAAAAACCTGGTCCATTTTAACAAGACCGCAGAAGACCTGAAACAAACTGTAAAAAACCTTGCGAACATCGATTCTTCACATCTTGAAAAGAGGCTGGGGATTTCCAGACCACTCCGCCTGGCTTTATATATATTTATAATATCAGGAGCTGTTATCGGATTAGGATTTATAGGTTATAAATTGTATAACTGGATTGAGAAGTTGTTATTCTATCTGTTTTAAGCATGATAAAAAAACCTAATTTTTTCTGGACCAGTTATTCAGATCTCATGACCAGCCTGTTTTTTATTATGATGGTTTTGTTTGTCCTTACCATTATGATCCTGAAAAATCAGCAGAAAGGTCTGGTTACCGAGGTAGAACGTCTGAATAAGATATTAAAACTTGAAGAGCAATTTAAACCTCTTGAAGAGAACGGTAACTTTATATATCTTCCCGATTGCAAAAAATTCGTGGTAAAAGAACTGATGGCTGAAGAAATCTTCGATCCTCTGCAGACAACCATAAAGCCGGAATTCCTTCAGAAAACATTTGATGCAGGAAAGGCAATAGAGGAATTTCTTCAGGTCCTGAACAAGTCAAATCCCGATTTGTCATATCTGCTGGTAATAGAAGGCAATATGGCCAACAGATGGGATAAGTCAATAAATCCTGATAATACCTGGGGATACACGCAGAGTTACAGAAGAGCTCTGGCTGTCTATAATTTCTGGAATCAGAAAGATATAGATTTCAGAAAGTACAATGTTGAAGTTATGCTATGCGGAAGTGGTTTCAACGGCCTTTGCAGAGATGATGTTGAAGAAAACAATAAAAGGTTCTCAATTCAGATAATTCCGAAGGTGACCAATAATTGAACCTGATAGAATTAAAATTGGGATTATTACTTATTCGTTTTATGCCCGTAAACTGAAAAAATATCAAATTATAACTCAATAATCTTTTCACTCTCAAATTCCGGATTGAACTCACCACTGTAGCCTCTGGGATTACAGATCACCCTGCAGGTATCGATTTGATAGTCTGAGCTGTTGTGTAAATGTCCATGCACCCACAAATCAGGAGTATGTTTAAGAATAAATGACTCCAGATTGGAAGCATAGGCAGCTGATACAGTATTATTCTTATAATATCCGGGAACAGACTTAATACTTGGAGCATGATGAGTTATTACTACATTTTGTTTTGAGATTGATTTAGCAAGACTTTCACTCAGCCAGCTTAGAGACCGTCTGTGAATCAATGCTACATCATGAGATTTTAAAGTTGAGTAATTTGGCAATACCCTTATTAACCTGAAATCTGTCATTAGTCCCTGGCATTTGTAGCCATCAGCCCGGGGATTGCCATAAATCTCAAAATCTGTCCAGAGTGTACATCCATGGAAACAAACTCCTTCAATAACTATATTTCTGTTTTCGAGAATATGTATGTTGGAATCTTTTGCCAGTGAGAGAAGTTTGTCTGTGAGGGTTGGATAGATATTTCTATAATATTCATGATTTCCTAAAACATATAACAGAGGTTTATCAGTCTTAAGTCTTTTGAGCCAGTTTATACCCATCTCTCCCACCCCGACATCTCCTGCAAAAATTATTACGTCAGCTTTATCAACGGTTGCTTCAAACTCTTCGAATTCTATATGCAGATCACTGTAAAGCTGGATCTTCATAGTTCTTTTATTAACAAGACTGTTTTACAATGGACATCAGTATATTACCAAATTTAAATCTATTTATGAAAATTACCAAAGAAGACAAACCTTTTATCAAAGCTCCTTCCATGGTTTGAAAAAAGCCGGAACCACAATAGTCATTATTTTATTACTTGAACATTAAAAAAACCTGATTTTTTGTCAAGAATAACCTAAATTAACTATATAATATAGACAGGTTCCCTGCCACGTCGGGTGGACATAACTCCACACAGCTGAAAAGTCAACCTGTTTAAGTTTCGATGATAAATCTTTAATCTTTGTGTTATGGAAACAAATATTCTATCTAACCAGGCGCACCTAAGCGCTGTTATAAATGAACATACAATAAAAAAATACCGCAAATTTTCATTAATAAAGTCCATTTTAACTTTATTCTTTTTTGTGCTATTGGTATTTTTAATGCAATTTAATTCTTCAGTAATTGCACAACCAACTATCAGGTATGGAGATAACCTAAATGATGTAATTGTATGCGGAACTACCGATACTTTAGTATTTAATGGGTATGCTGGTGACGTTGTGGTTATCCATGTTGTCGAGCTGAATGATTATGGAGGTATTTGTGGAGGAACTGCATGTTTCTGCTTTGATCAGAGAGTCGAATTACTGGATTTCGCTAACAATATTCTGGCTGTCACCAGCTCTCCAGGTGGAAATAACACTCAAAATCGCTACCGTACCACGATCGGACCCGAAATCTTACCGGTAAACGGCTTGTATAAAATAACTATCCGTGACTCACATAATAATGGCCGCGGAGAATACTCAATATTTCTTCAAAGAATGAACGGCCCAGGAAGATCAAATCCAATTTCTTCAGGACAGACAATACTTGTTAACCTGAACCGGGGTGAAGTGGACAGCTATGAATTTACAGCCAGATCTCTTGACCGGATCATAATAGATATGGTTCCGGGTACAACAGGTAATATTGACCCTGTAGTCGAGCTATTCAACTCAGAGGGAATGGCTGTTGCTTTCCCGGGATCAGGACATATTGACCACACATTAATCTGCGGGGGCAGGTTTTTCCTTCTCGCATATTCAAAAACAGATCAGTCAGGAGCTTATAATATTTCTCTTAAAGTTGAAATGATTCCAAATAATCCCCCGGAACCATATGATGATTATTCAACCACTGATAAGAACACTTATGTTACAATAGATGTCCTTGAGAATGATAAAGATAGCGACAACAATATCCTCAAAATTGCAGCAGTATCACAGCCAGCCAATGGAAAAGCTTTTACAAATGGGAGCTATTTATTGTTTGATCCGAATCTTGATTTTGTCGGATTGAATGAGTTCTCATATAAAGTAACCGATTTTCGTGATACTTTGACGGCTAAAGTCCATGTAACTGTAAATCCGGTAACAGGAATAGATCCAGACTCAGAATTATATGAAAAATTTGCTTTGCTGGATATTTATCCAAATCCATTCATAACTGAAACCATTATTAAGTATAGACTGCCATCTTCGACATCAGTAGATATATCTATTTATAATTTGCATGGCGAAAAAATAATAACACTTGTTAATGGTTTTCGTGCACAGGGAGATCATGAAATAACTTACAACCCTGGTGGACTTTGTTCCGGTATATACTACTGCATAATGGAAGCAGGTAATTTAAGAGCTATGCAAAGAATCGTAATATTGGATTAGATCATATTCAATTAACTATCAAGAAAGTTAATTCATGAATTATCTTTATTCGCAGATTATTCTTTTTCCCTATCCCTATAAAACATTTGCAGTAATTGTTTCTATTGTAATATTATTGATTATCGGAATACCGGCATATTGGATCTATAGATCGATCATCCCGAATATCTCAGAAAAAAACAGAGCCGTTATTTATAAAATACTGAAGGTGGTTGGTATTTGTATCATCGTGACGTTTTCTGCAGAATTAACCGGTACAATGATAACACAGAATCAGGTTAACAAAAAGCTTGGCTTTAATTATGCAACTCCTGAAACCTCAGAAGGGGAATTTTTTGTTGTTACCAGGATTACGTCATTTGGTGTAATGGACAAAGCAGGACTTAGACCTGATGACCAGATGCTGATGGAAGGACCACTCGTGTTATATAAGTTATTAATTGATAATCAGGGGAAAGAAGTTGCATTTAACGTTCTCAGAGATAGTAAGGAAATTACAATATCCGTTAATGTACCTGAGATGCATCTTCCACTGGGAAAGTTCTCATTTTATTTCTGACAAACGGATTTTTTTACATCATATGTGTTTTAAAAATTAGCCTGCTTTCATTAATGTAATACCCAAAACAGGACCTGCAAGTATATCGCTACCGATTTATGGGAGGGCTGACCTCTGTCAGTACGAATCCGTAATCCTGCATCACATGGAATGAGAAAATCAGCTTTGATTTCATTTTCAGTTCATTAATGCAGTTCATTCCCCGATAATTACAAAGTTTATAAAAAACATCCTTCGCTTTTCGTCAAGAATCATCAATTCCACCTCTTATAAATAGAGGACCATTATCATTTGAAAAAAAACAAGAAGTATTAATCACACAAAATCCTTAAATCCATGAGTGAAGATGAAAAGAAATTATCCGGTGCTCCGGATAATCCCCGTAAGATCCTGATCAGTAACAAATGCGTTCTCCGCAGTGAGCCATTCCGGCCCAGGGCTGATTATTTCAACAGCTTTGTTGGAAGAGAGACCGAACTCGGGCTGGTGACTGCAGCCTGGACAGCAGGTGATCATTCCATGCCGATGAGTCCGCTGATAATAGGTGAACCCGGAACAGGCAAAAACCGCCTGATCTATGAGCTTGCCCAAAAAACCGGCAGGGAATTATTTATTTTTCAGGGCCATGAGGATGTCACAGCTGAGGATCTGGCATCGACAGTACGTTTCAGCGACCAGAACAGCTCGGTGATGGATTACATTCTGTCACCTCTTGTATCCGCAATGCATACAGGAGGAATATGTTTTATAGATGAGATCGGGAAGATCAGGCCCAAAGCCCTGGCCCTCCTGGTAAGCGTTCTGGATGAGCGGAGATATATTGACTCAACTCTGCTGGGAGAAAGGATCCATGCACATCCCGGTTTCAGATTCGTTGCAGCTACAAACACCACGGATCTGAATCTTCTTCCGGAGTTTATTCTGTCAAGGATGAGGCCCCGGTTAACTCTTGGTTACCCTTCAAAAGAGGAAATAGATAATATTATTAAGCATCAGTGCAGCCTGACAGATAATGAAATAAATGAACTGATAGATCAGTTCTGGATCCTGTGGCTGGCATACAACGGAAAAACAGGTTCAATAGCACCAAGAGATGCCATCTATCTGTTCGGACTGGCTTCAAAACTAAGCGCATTTGAACAAAACGGAGGTACCGGGGCTCTCACGGAAGCATCAAGGGATAATTCATATCCGCTCTGCTTACATAATTCTTTTACAGGAATAAGACCTGAGCATCTCAAAAAGGCTTTTAAGATCCTTTTTACAGACACTGCCTCATTAAATAATTAATTATGCATCCTGAAATAAACATCAACGGAAGTAAATTGACCGCTGTACCAGCCGTACACTATCGTGCTCTTTTTGCCCGGGAGGTTAATAATATTTGTTCCTGCGAAGAAACGAGACCTGAGGCGATTGCAGTTGAACTTTCTCCGTGCATAACCCGGGAAATAACCTGCTGGATGAAGGAACTCGGTGTTAATAAGTCTGAAAGCTTTGTATTACCCTGCATGCTCGGGATATTATTTAATAACAGGATCATTCATCCTGATCTGCGCGATACAGCTTTTAATATACAGGAAATTACAGGCAGATCACTTGCAAATACTTCACCGGAGGTATTGAAACAGTTCCTAAATTATTCCGATAAATGCCTTGTCGGAATTTCATCAACCGATTCAATCATAGAAGCGATCAGATGTGGTGTTGAACTTGGATTGCCTGTCTATGGTGTTGATATGGATGAGTTTGCCGTCAGACAGACAGGAAATTTCCTTTTCCAGGACCCTGCTGAACCCGAATTCCATCTCGACAAATATGTTTCACAGAATGAAAGAATGTCTTCATACTGCAGAGATCCTTATACAGACGGAAGGAGAGAATATGTTATGTCGGCCAGGCTTAAAAGGATTCTATCTAAATACAGGAAAGTCCTGTTCACCGGGGGGCTTGCACATTGGATAAGGTTAAAGGAATTGCTCTCAGATCCTGAATTAAAACCCGCCGATTTTCTTATCCCGGACAGTTCTCCTTCTTTCGAAAGGACTATAATCCATCCCTCAATGGCCTTGGCCTTCATGGATTCCTATCCGGTACTGACTACCTATTACGAAAAGTGCCGGAGACATCCTGCCGGAAATTCCGGATCCGGTTTCTCTATACCGGATAAGCGTGCTTTGTGCAGGCAGATCCTTACTGAAACTTATGATAAATACCATAAGGAATACTCTTACAACAAAGCTTTTAGCAAAAATGCCAACGGCATTGAAATGATCCCGGAATTTGAAAGGTTACTGAAATACTTATCCATGTTAAATCAGAATCATTCTCCTGGCATATCAGAACTTCTGGCATGCGGAGATACAATGATGCCTTCAGGATTTAATGGCATTCTGTTGACACGACTGATGGATATCGGTCGCCCCTGGGCATCCCATAGACAATTCCCGGAACTTCCCGTATTATCACATTTACCGAGTAATCAGACAGGATCAGATAAGCTTTCTCATACTGATTTTTATCAGCTTTCTGACAGCTGGCAGGACAGATATGAACATACTTTTGGAGAGTCTGAGATAAGAGAAACATTCACTATGGGGTTTCATAATGCAAATCATCCTTCTGAAAAGAACATTCGGCAATGGTTATGGGAAGATGATCCGTTGAAAACAAAGGGAATGAAATCCTATTATGTGTGGGTCTGGCCACCCTGTGAAGCAATCCTATATGGTGCAGCTTACGAAGCATCGCGGATTGCCCTTACAAGATCAAAAGAATCTCTTCCGGCTTTGTTCGAGGGTTCCCTTTATGATGGCGTTGACATAAAAAGAACATTGCGCTCGGTTATAAATGGTGAAAAGAATATCTACATAAAAAAACCAGGACTCGAAAAAAAGAGATTTATTCCCGATGGTAAAAATCCCGAGCCTGTTGTTTTCATCTTTGATAATGATAAAAAGGATATTCGTTTTCACTGGTCATTACTGATCGGCGGGACAAATCTGGGCAAACATGTGAGGAACAAAGCAAGGCATAATGATATTATCAGAAAATCAGGCAGTTGTTTCATTTCAAGCATTGGATGGATTGCTGATCTTGAAGTACCATCATCATTACACAACTACATTGATTCACTGAGCATTCTTGATGGTTATACTGCACTTGGCAATCCATGTATAAACTCAAAACAGGCAGCTCAATGGCTGGAAGACAACGATTACAAATGCTGCCCAGTGATGACGAATACATCAATAGCCTCCCTGGTGAATTTCTACAGGAAGAATTTCCGGTTGGAATTATCAATTATAGACTGGGTGTCGACACTCATAAAAATTGCCATACCCTATACAAAAGAAAGATTTGTGGTCATAGCTCCAAAAGGTTTCATTATCCCGTCAAAACTCATCACTGAAGCCGGGAGCCGCAATGTAAGTATTGATTATTTACCCCTTGACTATTTCTCTGAAGAACATGTAACCGAGATGCGAAAGAGAATAATGCTAAGAGCCAGTGATCCCGACGGATTGAATTATCCGCCGGAAACTGAAAAAGCCCTTGGACAGAAATCGGATAAGTATTTCGAGCTGCTTCCGCTTTATATGCAACTTCAGCTTAAAAACACAAAACTCTGAATAATGGATTTATCAGGACCAAAGAATTTTAAAATTCCTGTTAAGGAAATCTGCCTGGATGATATTCCTGTTGACACGATCATATACAGGGGGAATAAACAGGGAACTGCATCGCCTGCCGATATAGTCTTATTGTGGGCAAACGGGTTCTCTCTGTCTGAAAAACTTCAAAAAGTGCTTATTATGTTACTCATAAATGATATCAGCATGGTTGTTAACCTGAATATGGTAAAAGAAGCAATATCAGTATTTGAAGCCGCACTGGGAAAAAATGATAGTACCCCTGCTGAACGCTTCAGACTAATGATTGCCCTTATTGATCTTAATACCGGAAATGACCAGGCCAAAAGGATAAAACTGTATCAGGATGCAAAAGAATTATTTCCGCAGGTTAATGACGATCTTGATCCGGAGTCAGGATTGAGATGGAAGTCAATCTGTAAAAGAGAGGATATTGAATTAAATCCTTTGGATCTCAGAAAAGAAGCTCTGGCAATGCTTGAAAGAGAACAGTATGAAGAAGCAAGACAGATCTATACACAATTGATGGTTATGGGCTATGATATGCCGGGAACGCTTTGCCATATGGCAAGGTTGCATCTTCTGATGTTCAATGAATTATCTGCCAGACAATGTATCAGGCAGGCATGGATCAAAAGAACCTTAGCATCACAATATGTTCTTTCCCGGATATTGTTTTTTAAGATTTTCTTTACTCTTATCGATGGTAAAAAACCCGACAAATGGATATGCATGTTAAAAGCATCGCTGGACAACAATCCGTATTTCATGGAGTGGAGCATTTATTCAATGCTTAATAAATATCAGCAAAGATTCAGTGCGGATAACTATCTTCTTATCACCTCTCTGGCTGATGCATTACAAAACAGGACAAACTTTGAAAAAGTAATAAAAAACGGAATTTTCACTAAATTTACAAACCTTAATCCTGAATCCCTATGAATGATACTGAAAAATTAAAGAATCTTGTGCTGGCTCCTTATATAATTAAAGCAACAGCACTTATTGGAAAGCGTAGAGAAGTTGGCGGAAATCAATTCAGACACGCAATTGTTACACTTGGTATTCTATTGGATTACAAGATGTTCGATGATTATGTATTACTGAAGGCATCCGTCATTCACGACCTTCTTGAAGATGTTCCGGAAACCAATGAAGCAGAACTGAGGTGTATTGATGACGAGGCAAACCAGGTTGTTGATCTCGTATTAGAGGTAACACGCCCAAAAGGTATGTTAAAGGTAACATACCTGAAGCGTATACTTGAACATGGTTCCAGAAATGCCAAGATTCTGAAGTCAGCAGACAGGATTTCCAACCTGACTGACTTACACAGAGACCAATACAGCAGGAAAAAGATGTGCGATTACCTGGATATGACCGAAGAATATGTCCTGCCTATGGCTGAAGAGGTAAATGAAAACATGGCAAAAGAATTACGGGATCTTATTAAGATCCGCAGGAAACAGATGAGGATACTCAATTATCCGGGATTGCTGGAATTGTAAAGTGCATTACCGAAAATGCTGTAAAAATGTTTATTGATATTGTTCAGTCCATTTTAATAACTTTGCTGTAAATAATAAAATGATCATGAAAAAATTGTCACCGGCCATCTTTCTGTTCCTTTTCCTTCTGTTTTCTTTTATCAGATGCGAAAAGGGTGAAACCGATCTTTTATTAGGCCGGTGGGAGGGAATTTCAGAGAGAACCGTCGATTTTAAGAACAATCAGCTGGTACATGATTCAACCTATACGTATAAATCAGAAGAATTCGTTATGGAAATTCTGGATGGTGGTGCATGTAAGACTTTTGAATATGGAAAGCTTGATAAAACATGGGGCTGGAAGGTTGATGATGACATCTTTTCACTGATCGAGGGAAACAATTCAAGAGGAGCAAAGTTCCTGGTCAGTGAAACTTCGCTGACAATGGATTTTACGAGTGAATGGGAAGATCAGGGGAGCGATTATAAAAGGATTTTCTACTATGTCTTCAGACGGGTCTCTCCATAAGAGTTAATACCTGTTTGCTTAACTATCTGAATATCTGGTGATCCCGGAGAGACTCGAACTCTCAACCAACAGAACCGGAATCTGTCATTCTATCCATTGAACTACGGGACCGGATTATGGCGTAAAAATATAACCAAAAGCCGGGTTTTGCAATATATTCCATAATGTAATTCCTAAAGATTTCCTATTTTCGCAGTCCTGAAGACCGGCTACCAGCTACCGGTTGGCGGTAGCCGAGGTCATAATTTAAAACTGTTACCTAGAATTAATTTGTGAAGAATGGATTACAATTTCAGAGATATTGAAAAGAAGTGGCAGAAATACTGGGAGGAAAATAAAACCTTCAAAACTCCGGATGACTTAAGCAATCCGAATAAATGCTATATTCTCGATATGTTCCCTTATCCTTCAGGAGCAGGCCTGCATGTAGGTCATCCTGAAGGATATACCGCTACCGATATTATAAGCAGGTATAAAAGAATGAAGGGATTCAACGTATTACATCCGATGGGATGGGACGCTTTCGGACTTCCTGCAGAACAGTATGCAATACAAACAGGTACTCATCCGGCAATCACGACAAAGAACAATTGTGACACATTCAGGAGACAGATAAAGGAACTGGGATTAAGTTACGACTGGGACAGGGAGATCAATACGACTGATCCGGAATATTACAAATGGACCCAGTGGATATTCGTCCGGTTGTTCAACACCTGGTATGATGAAAAACTTCAGAAAGGACGGCCGGTATCAGAATTACCAGTACCGGAAAATATCAGAGGATCAGGGGAGAAAGCTACCAGGGAATATATTGATTCCCATAGGCTTGCCTACTACGACAATGCCATGGTATGGTGGTGTCCCGACTGCAGAATAGTATGCGCCAATGAAGAGGTACTCTTTGACGGATCACATGAGAAATGCGGTAACAGGGTAGAAAAAAAGAACCTCAAACAGTGGATGCTCAGGATACCACTATATGCAGAAAGGTTGCTGAAAGGCATTGACGATCTCGACTGGCCGGAGGGTATTAAGGAAATGCAGAGGAACTGGATAGGCAGATCTACAGGCGCTGAAGTTGATTTCAGACTTGATGGTATGGATGCTCACCTCAGAGTTTTCACAACCCGTCCCGATACGCTATTCGGAGCCACATATATGGTCATTGCTCCCGAACATCCTCTCTCAAGGATCATTACTACTGATGAACATAAACAGAACGTCGAAAACTACATAAAAGCCGCTTCACTGAAATCTGATCTCGACCGTACAGACCTGGCAAAGGATAAAACGGGAGTATTTACCGGAAGATATGCTGTCAACCCTGTTAATCTTAAGAAAATCCCTGTCTGGGTTGCCGATTATGTACTGATGGGCTATGGAACCGGTGCAATCATGGCTGTTCCTGCACATGACATCCGTGATTTTGAATTCGCGGTTAAATTCAATCTTCCAATTGTTTGTATACAGGATCCGGATGTTTCTGATCCTGAACAGAAGCTTAGGATAATTGAAGGCACTGAATGCTGGACAGAGGACGGAAAAT
Organism: uncultured Rikenellaceae bacterium; assembly: GCA_964421975.1. Lineage (GTDB taxonomy): Bacteria > Bacteroidota > Bacteroidia > Bacteroidales > VadinHA17 > LD21. Next base: position 19,488 of record CAYQZL010000015.1, on the reverse strand, counting down.
ATATCAATTCATCAGACAAAAACACCGGAATTGATATAAATGGCCTCAACAAGGAGGCCGGTATTGCAAAAATGATCGGATGGCTGGAATCAAAGGATCTTGGAACAGCCAGGATTAACTATAAGCTGCGCGACTGGCTGTTCAGCCGGCAGAGATATTGGGGAGAACCATTTCCTGTTATCCATTGGGATGACGGCGAAATAAGTGTTATGGATGAAAAGGATCTGCCGCTTGAACTGCCTGAACTTGATAAATATCTTCCGGGTGAATCGGGTGAATCGCCATTGGCCAATGCCGGCAGATGGCTTTATGTAACAGATAAAAATGGCCGGAAAGGCAGACGGGAAACCAATACAATGCCGCAGTGGGCAGGATCCTGCTGGTATTATCTCCGCTATATAGATCCGCATAATGACAGGCAGATATTTGATCCCGCAAAGGAAAAATACTGGATGCCCGTTGATATTTATATAGGTGGAGCCGAACATGCAGTGCTTCACCTCCTTTACAGCCGCTTCTGGCATAAAGTGCTTTTTGATCTGGAAATCGTATCAACCGATGAACCTTACAGCAAACTCTTTAATCAGGGTATGATCCTGGCTTATGCATATGAAAATGAAACAGGAGCAAAAGTCGCAGCAGATGTTGTGGAAGAACGTAACGGGAAATTTTACAACAGCGAAACGGGTTCTGAAGTAAAACAGATCGTCGCAAAAATGTCAAAATCACTTAAAAATGTGGTAAATCCCGATGATGTTGTATCAAAATACGGAGCTGATTCACTCAGACTGTATGAAATGTTCATGGGACCTCTGGATGTTACAAAACCCTGGGACGAAAAAGGAGTAAAAGGTGTATTCAATTTCCTGGGAAGATCATTCAGATTTTTTTCTGATACAAAAAATATAGCCGAAGGACCTGAAGACAGGGAAATCCTTAAGGGTCTGCATCAGGCGATCAGAAAGGTTGAGACAGATATAGAGAACCTGCGCTTTAATACGGCAATTTCGGCAATGATGATTTTTCTGAACCTTGCAATGAAAAAAGGAAAGGTGACCTGTGATACCGCTTCAGTGTTTGCCAGAATAATGTCTCCCTTTGCGCCTCATCTTGCAGAAGAATTATGGAATATGTCAGGCAACAAAAACTCAATTGCATATGAACCATGGCCGGAAGTAATAGATGAATTTCTAAAAGAGGATGTATTTGAATATCCTGTATCTTTCAATGGCAAGCTCAGGTTTAAGATCGAACTTCCCGTAAACATGACAAAAGAAGAGATTAGCGACAGAGTTCTGGCAGATGAACGGGCAAAAAAATGGCTTGAAACAGGTACAATGACAAACATAATCGTGGTACCAAACCGCATTGTCAATATTGTTATCAGGAATTAATTACTTCAGGATGCCTTCACTTATAAAAGCAATAACCATTTTTCTCCTTGCAATTGCAATCTTTTCATGTGTTGATTTCAGGAAGCCTGTTGCTGATTCTGCAGACAGGATTACGGAGGGATTGATCCACGGGGAGGATTCATCCGAAATACAGCCTCAAAACCTTTTATTCGGGATACCGGTTGATTCATTAAATGTGATATCAGGACGGATAAAACGCAACGGATTACTTTCGCAGATACTTCCTCCGCATGGTATTCCGGTTAATGTAATTGAAGAAGTGCTGAGGAACTCATCACAAGTATTTGATGTAAGAAAATTAAGAGCCGGCAATAATTATTTTCTTTTATGCGATAATGATTCGGCAGGAAGGGCAAGGTACATGATCTACGAACATGATCCTGCGGTCAGTTATATTTTCAGCTTTAACGATTCGCTGAATATCACACCTTTCAGGAAGGTGATCGAAAAGAAAATAAATTATTCCACAGGCATGGTCGAGACATCTCTCTGGGAGGCAATGGTCAGGGACAGCCTTAATCCAATGCTGGCAAATAAACTTTCAGAGATTTTCGCATGGACTGTTGATTTCTTCGGACTACAGAAAGGAGACAATTTTAAAGTTATTTACGAGGAATTATATATTGATAATATATCACAGGGTATCGGAAGGATTTTCGGAGCACAGTTTACCTGGGCTGGGAAAACTATTACTGCCATCCCATTTATACAGAATGGTGTTGAAAGCTATTATGACAGTGAAGGCAACAGTCTCAGGAAAGCTTTTCTTAAAGCTCCCCTTCAGTTCTCGAGGATCAGCTCAAGATTTTCGTCATCGAGGTTCCATCCAATCCTCAGGATACGCAGACCTCACTACGGGGTTGATTATGCAGCACCGGTAGGGACCCCGGTACAATCAATCGGAGACGGGAGGGTCACATCTGCCACGACAGAAAACGGTGCCGGAAGAATTGTAAGGATTGTCCATAACAGTGTATACTCAACAGCATATATGCATCTGAGCAGATTTGGACCCGGTATAGCACCGGGAGTATTTGTAAAACAGGGAGATATTATCGGATATGTGGGAAGCAGCGGCCTTTCTACAGGGCCCCATCTCGATTTCAGGTTCTATAAAAACGGATCGCCTGTGGACCCCCTGAAGGTCGAAGCTCCACCAGTTGAACCTGTACTTGAAGATAATATGGCCAGGTTTGCCATATCAAAAAAAGTGATTGAAAGTCTTATTGAATCTTTCTGATACCTTATGGAAGTTTCCTGATCAGATCCTCAATAATTAAAGGGAAGTACCTGTATTCAAGATCATGTATCTTCCCGGCAAGCGATTCGGGTGTATCAGCCGGATCAACACTGCACTTAGCCTGGAATATTATAGCACCATCGTCATATTTGTTATTCACATAATGGATTGTTATACCTGATTCCTTCTCATGAGCCATAATCACGGAGCTGTGCACTTTCTCACCATACATTCCCCTTCCTCCGTGCAATGGAAGAAGCGCAGGATGTATATTTATTATGCGTCCGGGATAACTGTTTAAAATATTTTCAGGAACCAGCCATAAGAAACCGGCAAGAACTATAAAATCAATATTGCTCTGCTCAAGGATGTCGTGTATCATCTCTGATCCGTAGAAACTTTTACGGTCGAAAAAAACTGTTCTCACATCAAGAGCTTCTGCTCTTTTAAGTACGGCGGCATCCTGACGGTTTGACAAAACAAGGACTACTCTCCCTATGTCACTGTTCGAAAAGTATCTGATAATATTTTCAGCATTTGTGCCGGTACCCGATGCAAATATTGCTATGTTCTTCATTATGTGGTATTTGTTCTAAACGGGAAAAAGTGGCCCTATTACCCGGTTATAAGTTTATATTATTATATATCAGATAATTATATATAATGACAAATAAAAAATATAAAATCATTTGAAATTTAACCTACAAATATATTTCTTTGCAGGGTTTATAACTTAATACTAATTAAAATTTATCATTATGTCTGACATTGCTACAAGAGTAAAAGAGATTATTGTTGACAAACTTGGAGTTGATGAATCGGAAGTAACTTCCGAAGCAAGTTTCACAAATGATCTGGGTGCAGATTCTCTTGACACTGTTGAACTGATCATGGAATTTGAAAAGGAATTTAACATTGGGATTCCTGATGATCAGGCCGAAACCATTAGCACCGTGGGAGATGCTATAAAGTACATCGAGGAGAATGCAAAATAACTTTGCATTGAAAATATCCCTTTTATGAGAAGAGTTGTAGTGACCGGGCTTGGAGCAATAACTCCACTCGGAAAAAATTTGCATGAATATTGGGAAGGATTAAAAAATGGAGTAAGCGGAGCGGGTCTGATAACCCGCTTCGATACTGAAAAGTTCAAGACCAAATTTGCCTGCGAAGTAAAGGAATATGACTCTTCGAAATATTTCGACAGGAAAGAAGCCAACAAGCTGGATCTGTATGCACAATTTGCTCATATAGCAAGTGACGAAGCAATTTCGGATTCAGGACTTGACTTAAACAAAATACCAAAAGACCGTGTTGGAGTGATCTGGTCTTCAGGGATCGGAGGTATCCTTACATTTTATGACCAGATCCGGAATTATGCGCTGGGTGACGGGACACCAAGATTCAGCCCTTTCTTTATTCCTAAAATGATAGGGAATATTGCCTCAGGATCCATTTCAATCAAGTACGGCTTTACCGGGCCGAATTTTGCAACAGTTTCTGCCTGTGCATCTTCCACACATGCACTTATAGATGCTGTAAACTATATCAGGCTGGGCAAAGCCGATATCTTTATAGCCGGCGGATCAGAAGCATCGATCATTGAACCCGGTATCGGCGGCTTCAATTCAATGATGGCAATGTCAACAAATAATGCTGAATATATGACTGCATCGCGTCCTTTTGATCTTACACGTGACGGTTTTGTCATGGGAGAAGGCGGAGGCGCTTTAATTGTTGAAGACCTGGAGCATGCATTAGCAAGGGGTGCAAAAATATATGCCGAACTGGCAGGTACAGGTATGACGGCAGATGCATTTCACCTTACTGCCCCACATCCGGAAGGGATTGGGGCTATAAACGTCATGAAGCTTGCCATATCTGACGCCGGATTAAATCCGGGTGATATTGATTACATTAACGTTCACGGCACTGCAACACCCCTCGGGGATATATCAGAAGCCAAAGCCATCATGGCGGTTTTTGGCGAACATTCATATAAGCTGAATGTCAGTGCAACCAAGTCAATGACAGGACATTTACTTGGAGCCGCCGGAGCTGCTGAAGCAATTGCAACAATAATGGCAACCATTCATGACCTGGTACCTCCCACGATCAATTTTAAAGTACCTGACCCTCAGATTGATCAGAATTTAAATATTACTCCCAACAAGGCTCAGGCAAGGAAAATCAACGCTGCAGTAAGCAATACATTCGGATTCGGGGGACATAATGCCTCAATCGTAATAAAAAAAGCTGAAATTTAAGATCCTTGTTCCCGGGAAAATTAAACGGTACTCATCTGCTTGATAAAAGGGATTTCAGATCCCGGCTTAAGAAAATACTCGGATTCAGACCGGGTAATATAGGTATATACGAAGCTGCATTCATTCACCGTTCAGCCTCATATTCCCTTCCCGACGGAAGAAGAATAAATAATGAAAGACTCGAATATCTCGGCGATGCTGTCCTGGATGCAATATTGTCAGATTACCTCTTTAAATTATTCCCCGAGGCAAGTGAAGGATTCCTGACAAAAATACGTTCGCGAATTGTCAACAGGGAGGTTCTGAATCAGATAGCCGTCTCTATGGGAATAAATAAAATCCTGATCAGCAATGTAAATTCGGTCCAGAATTCAAAAAATCTTTGCGGAGATGCCTTCGAAGCACTTATAGGATCAGTATTCATCGACAAGGGCTACAGGAAAACAAAGAAAATGTTCCTCAGGAGAATCCTTAATAAGTACCTCGACCTGAATAACATAATTAACACTGACACTGATTATAAAAGTCTGGTCTTTGAGTGGGTGCAGAAAAATAAAGCCAAGCTGCTGTTCACCTACAATGAAGAATATGATTTTGAACAGAAAAAATCTGTCTTTGCAACAACCCTTTTCATAAATACGGAAGAATATGGGAAAGGTCAGGGAGCCACTAAGAAAGAAGCGGAACAGGAGGCCTCCTGTAATGCCTGGAAAAAGATCGGGGAGAACTATTCTGTTTGTGAATTGTAAAATGTTTTTTCCTACTTTTATGAGTCAGGGAAAGATACAATGAAAGAATCAACAAAAATAAGGCGTTTAACGCTTAATCCGGGCGCTAATAATGAATGGATCCTGTTCGGTATCGTTGCAGCAGAACCAGATTACAGGGTTTCTCTTGCTCTTAATAAAAAACTTGGAACCACCCTGTACAGCACCAAAGCCCTGACAATACATGATGAAAATGAAAAAGAACTGATATTCAGTAAGTTTTCAAGTACATCAGGAGCCGCGGGAATGATCTGTGATCTCATTTCGAACAGATCAGGAAAGTCATGGCTGATCAAAAAAATGAAAAACATTGACTACTTTTTTGTTATATACGATATCAATGAAGAAGCTGAGGCCGGAAATATATTATCAAATCTCCGTGAAACCGAGTGTATAACTGCCGCTTTTAAAATAGAGCACGGAATAATCAAGGATAAAAACATGAAATATCTTTTTCATCAGGTTTGAACACACTATAAAGAAGAAGAGCCGCCTCCAGAACAGAAGCGGCTCACTTTTTGATAACCCTAAAACTAACCTAACCTATGAAAAAAACCTCTATATCGTATATTCCAAATTTCGTGCCAAAACCTTTACAAAGATACGACATGAATTTTATATTTACAAATATTTATTAGCAATCGAGGAAGGATTAACAATAATTTAATCAAATGTTAAAATCCTTAACCTTTTAACGTGAGAATGCTCAGGCTTAGACCAGAGCAGTATTACATGTTAAAGAAAGTTAAATTGTTACGGGCTAATCTGGATATAGTAGTATTTTTGCAACTATATGAAAAGAGCTACAATTGCATTAATAGCAGTTTTCTTTTTCCTGGCATTGACAGGACTCATAACGATTCAACTTTACTGGATCAAAAATGCAATTGAAATAACCGACCAGGAATTCAGGATGCTGGCAAACAAAGCACTAGAGTCCGTAGTACTTGATCTTGAAGAAAATGAGCTCATTAAGAGGATAGCCGAAGAAATCGATCCGGCGTCTTCCGATTCAATAACAGCAATCGTTCCTGCCAATTCACCTCTTGCCCGTAAACTCAGAGGATATCAGCCTAATTCAAAATTGCTTGAGATATATGGTCTGAATGATCCTGATGAACCTATTGCCATAACCGGAACAGGTCAGAAAATATATATTTCGGATGAAAGCCTGAATGATTATCCGGGTGATGAATATAATGAAACATCTCAGCAGGTTATGAATGCCGAGCTGACTGGACGCGTATCAAACAAGATAGTTATCCTTGAAACCATAATGGACAAAATCCTTTATAATCCGCCCAATATAAGGGAAAGGATTAATCCTGAGGACCTGAAACCCATGCTTCGGAATGCCTTGTCAAATGTGGGTATAAACCTCGAATTTGAATATTCAATCCGCTCGGGACAGTATGGCGATTTATGGAAAACACCGGGATTCAACAATAAACCGGGAACAAACAAATTCATTATTCAGCTTTTCCCCAATGATCCTGTACCCAGCCAGAATCAGCTGGTTTTATATTGCCTTCAGGAACAACAATATAAATTCAATAAAATAGGGAATCTCGGATTTCTGTCAATATTATTTACATCTATCCTGCTTGTACTCTCAACAAGTACATTCATAGTCATTTTCCGCCAGAAGAAAATATCGGAGATCAGGAGTGATTTCATAAACAACATGACTCACGAGCTTAAAACTCCTATCTCAACCATCTCTCTCGCATCTCAGCTCATGGCAGATAAAACTATCCCGGATACAAAAAAGAATATTGATTCCCTGGCACATGTGATCTCAGATGAAAGCATGAAGCTTAAATTCCAGGTTGAGAAAGTGCTGCAGATGGCGATCTTTGAGAAAACAAAGATAAAAATCAATCTGGTACCGGTGGATATAAATACCCTGGCGGGTAATGCGATTGAGAATTTCAAACTCCAGATTGAAAGCCGGAAGGGCAGGATCGTTACAGATCTGAAAGCAACCTCTTCCAAAACCATGGTTGACGAAGTGCATTTCATGAATGCAATTTCAAATCTTATAGATAACGGCATTAAATATTCCAAAGAAAAGCCTCATATCACTGTTGCAACCAGAAATACAAGAAAGGGTATACTCATAAGTATTGAAGACAGGGGTATCGGCATAAGCAAGGAAGATCTGAAAAGGATCTTTGACAAATTTTACCGTGTGCATTCAGGCAATGTACATAATGTCAAAGGATTCGGCCTGGGATTAAGCTATGTCAAGAAAGTTATCGAAGAACATAATGGAACTATAAGAGCCGAAAGTCACCTTAACAAGGGGACAAAATTCATCATTTACATACCTCAAAACAACAGAAAATGAAAAATATAAGGATACTTCTTGCGGAAGATGACAGTAATCTTGGAAATCTTTTAACAAACTATCTGACTGTCAAAAATTATGAAACAGATCTTTTTGTTAATGGTGTCCTTGCACTTGAAGCTTTTATGAAAGAGCATTATGATATTTGCATCCTTGATATAATGATGCCCGAAATGGATGGTCTGACTCTGGCACGTGAAATCAGGAAAAATCAGCCTGAGATCCCTGTTATCTTTCTCACTGCAAAAAGCCAGAAAGAAGATATCATTGAAGGTTTCAGGTCAGGAGCCGATGATTATATAACAAAACCATTTTCAATGGAAGAACTGCTTTACAGGATACAGGCAATATTAAAAAGGACAGCTCCTTCAAACGGTGTCAGAAAACAGGACACATATACCATCGGCAAATATACCTTCGACACTGTCAAGCAACTTTTAATACTTGATGATCACGTAACTAATCTTACAACAAAAGAATCAGAGCTGCTCGAACTTCTATGCAGATACGGCAAGGATATCCTTGAACGCAATTTTGCTCTCAAGACCATCTGGATAGATGATAACTACTTCAATGCCAGAAGTATGGATGTATATATTACCAGACTGAGGAAATATCTTAAAAAAGATCCTGCAGTAAGGATACTTAATGTCCATGGAAAAGGCTATAAACTGATATGCTGAAAAAAAACCCCGATCAATTTCTGATCAGGGTATTTGGTTCAGGTCAGATAATAGGATTAATATTTCTATATTATCCAATATAAATACGGTCGCTAAATTAATATTTTTTTGTTACCGGTAAAATAATCCATAAAAAAAAGAACACTAAATGCTAATTACTGATTTTTTACAGCTCAGTCGAGCTTAAGAACTGCCAGGAATGCCTGTTGGGGAACCTCAACATTACCTATCTGCCTCATTCTTTTCTTTCCCTTCTTTTGTTTTTCAAGCAGTTTTCTTTTTCTTGTTATATCGCCACCGTAACATTTTGCGGTAACATCTTTTCTCACAGCTTTTACTGTTTCACGTGCAATTATCTTTGCTCCTATTGCAGCCTGAATTGCAATTTCAAACTGTTGTCTGGGAATAAGTTCCTTAAGCCTGACACACATTTTTCTGCCGAAATCATAGGCATGTCCCCTGTAAATGAGCGTTGACAGAGCATCGACCATTTCTCCGTTAAGAATGATATCAAGTCTTACCAGATCGGCTTTCTGATATGAAGTATAAAAATAATCAAATGATGCATATCCTTTTGAAATACTTTTCAGCTTGTCATAAAAATCAAAGACTATTTCGGAAAGAGGCATTTCGAAGGTCAGTTCAACCCGGTCGCGGGTAAGATAGACCTGATTTTTAAGTATGCCTCTTTTATCGATGCAAAGATTCATTATTGCACCTGTATAATCAGCAAGGGTTATTACCTGTGCAACTATATATGGCTCTTCAATACGTTCTATATTTGTTACGGGAGGAAGGCCTGATGGATTATGAACATCTATCTCTTCACCTTTTGTTGTCATTACCCTGTAAGATACATTGGGGACAGTTGTAATGACATCCATATTGAATTCCCGGTCCAGTCTCTCCTGTACTATTTCCATATGGAGCAATCCAAGGAATCCGCATCTGAATCCAAATCCGAGTGCAGCTGATGATTCCGGTACAAATGAAAGGGAAGCATCATTAAGCTGTAACTTTTCAATTGAGCTTCTGAGATCTTCATAATCATCTGCATCAACGGGATATATTCCGGCAAAAACCATCGGTTTTACTTCCTCGAATCCTGAAATTGCCTTATCGCATGGATTTTTTACGTGAGTGATTGTATCTCCGACCTTAACTTCAGATGAGATTTTGACGCCTGAGATGATATAACCAACATCTCCGGTTTTCATTATTTCGCGTGGCTCCTGTTTCAGTTTCAGAACGCCTATCTCTTCGGCATTGTATTCATGGTCAGTGCTCACAAATTTTACTCTGTCGCCCCTTTTCAGTATTCCGTTTACTATCTTAAAATATACGATAATACCCCTGAAGGAATTGAATATCGAATCAAAAATAAGAGCCTGTAGTGGTGCTTCGGGATTTCCCTTTGGAGGTGGTATAAGTTTTATTATATCATTAAGTATCCGGTCCACTCCCATTCCCGTTCTGCCGCTTGCCTCGATAATATCTTCTCTTTTACATCCTGTCAGATCCACTATCTGGTCTTTGACCTCTTCAGGCATTGCATTTGCCATATCCATTTTGTTGAGAACAGGAATTATCTCCAGGTTATGGTCAATTGCCATATAAAGGTTTGAAATGGTCTGAGCCTGTATTCCCTGTGTTGCATCAATAACAAGAAGTGCTCCTTCACAGGCAGCTATTGACCGTGATACTTCATATGAAAAATCCACATGCCCTGGTGTATCAATCAGGTTGAGGAAGTATTTTTTCCCCTCCAGTTCGTATTCCATCTGGATGGCATGGCTTTTAATTGTGATTCCTCTCTCCCGTTCAAGATCCATATTATCAAGAACCTGATCCTGAAATTCTCTTTCTGCAATTGTGTTAGTTTTTTCAAGGAGGCGATCAGCCAGAGTGCTCTTGCCGTGGTCTATATGAGCTATGATACAGAAATTACGGATATTATCCATCAGGATTGCATGTTCTAAAATCAGAGGCAAATATATAAATAAGTAGGGGCATTGCATGCAATGCCCCTCTCAGAATATTATATAATAATGTAGTTTTTACATCATTCCAGGCATTCCGCCGCCCATACCCTGAGGTGGCATTGCCGGTTTATCTTCTTTTTCTTCAACAATCACAGCTTCCGTTGTAAGGAACATTCCTGCAATAGATGCTGCATTTTCAAGAGCCACGCGGGTTACTTTTGCAGGATCAATAACACCTGCAGCCAGCAGTTTCTCGAATTTATTTGTCTGTGCATTATATCCGTAATCACCTTTCCCGGCTTTAACATTCTGTGCAACTACTGCTCCTTCCATTCCGGCATTAACTGCAATCTGACGCAGAGGTTCTTCTATTGCACGTCTTACAATGTCAACACCTGTGGTCTGGTCTTCATTATCACCTTTAAGGCCTTCCAGAGCTTTGACTGCCCTTATATAGGCAACTCCTCCGCCGGGAACAATACCTTCTTCAATTGCTGCACGGGTTGCATGCAATGAATCATTCACGCGGTCTTTCTTTTCTTTCATCTCAACTTCTGAAGCTGCACCTATATAAAGAACTGCAACACCTCCTGCTAATTTGGCAAGACGCTCCTGAAGCTTTTCCTTGTCATAATCGGAAGTTGTAGTGGTCATCTGCTGCTTGATCTGTACTACACGGGCTTTTATCTGATCCTTGTCGCCATAACCATTTACAATTGTAGTATTTTCCTTATTGACGGTTACTTTCTCGGCTGTTCCAAGCATATCGAGAGTAGCATGCTCAAGCTTAAGACCTTTTTCTTCTGAAATAACAGTACCACCGGTAAGAATAGCTATATCTTCAAGCATTTCTTTTCTTCTGTCGCCAAAACCGGGAGCTTTAACTGCACAAACTCTGAGAGAACCTCTTAAACGGTTTACAACAAGTGTTGCAAGAGCTTCGCCTTCAATATCTTCTGCAACTATCAGAAGGGGTTTGCCGGTCTGGGCAGATGATTCGAGAATTGGAAGCATATCTTTCATTGAAGAAATCTTCTTGTCATAAATGAGAATATAAGGATTTTCGAGCTCTGCTTCCATTTTTTCGGTATTGGTAACAAAATATGCCGAAATATAACCGCGGTCGAACTGCATACCTTCAACAATCTCCACTGAGGTAGATGTTCCCTTTGATTCTTCAACAGTGATAACACCTTCCTTATGCACCTTGCTCATTGCCTCTGCAATAAGCTTACCGATCTCATGATCGTCGTTTGCTGATATTCTTGCAACCTGCTCAATTTTTTTCAGGTCATCACCAACAACCTGTGCCTGTGACTTAATACTTCCAATAACCTTCTCGACTGCCTTGTCAATTCCTCTTTTTACATCCATCGGGTTTGCACCGGCAGTTATGTTTTTCAGACCTACATTGATAATTGCCTGAGCCAGGACTGTAGCTGTTGTAGTGCCATCTCCGGCAATATCACCGGTTTTTGATGCAACCTCCTTGACCATCTGTGCACCCATGTTCTTATAAGGATCTGAAAGTTCAATTTCCTTGGCAACAGTTACACCATCTTTTGATACCAGTGGTGCTCCGAATTTTTTCTCGAGAACCACATTACGTCCCTTGGGGCCCAATGTAACTTTTACTGCATCGGCTAGCTGATCAACACCTTCTTTAAGAAGTGCACGTGCATCAATATTATACTTAATCTCTTTTCCCATTGTTTATCGAATTTATTGGTTTCTTAATTACATTATAAAAAGGATGTCAGATTGTGAGATAAGCAGATAATCTTCACCGTCAATGGTTAATTCCTGCCCTGAATATTTACCGTAGAGGACCTCATCACCTTTTTTTACTTCCATCTCTTCATCTTTTTTTGATGCTCCGGCAAGGACTACTCTGCCCTGACGGGGTTTTTCCTTTGCGGAATCCGGAATGATAATCCCGCTGGCAGTTTTAGCTTCAGCTTCATTAGGTTTTACAAGAACCTTCCCTGCCAGAATTTTTCCTTTGAGTTGTGCCATGTTATCTAGTTTTAAAGTTAAATATTGATTTTTCTGCACTATTTTATCATAATTTATGCCAAACACCTAAATCTGCCATTTTTAAATAAAAAAGTGTCAGCTTGTGACAAACTGACACTATTAAAATATCAGATATATTAAACCTTTAATTACCGGGTTGCTCTTCCTGTTCCTGCGGAGTTGTTGTCGAAGTGGCCGGAACGGCAGTCGGAAGTGTCGGAATAGCATTCGGATCGACAGCATTATTGATCTGAGTACTAATTCTCGACTGTTGTGACTCACCCCCCCTGGGTATTGTCGCAGTGGCAACAACACAAAGCAGCAGGATTGCTGCAGCAAGTGTCCATGTTGCCTTTTCAAGAAAATCAGCTGTCTTCCTCACACCCATTGTCTGGCCCGTTGAAGTAAAATTAGCTGCCAGACCACCGCCTTTTGAATTCTGTACCAGTACAACGAATACCTGCAGAATACAGGCAACAATTATCAAAACTGTAACAAAAATATATATTCCCATTCTCTTACTTTTTAATAAGTTCTTGCACCTCCAAAATGAGAGATGCAAAGTAACTGCTTTTTTCCGGATATTTCAAACTTAATTTTTCATAAATATTTATTGCCTTCGAATAGTAACCCTGTTTGATATAAATCCTTGCAAGTGTTTCACTTAAGAATCCTTCTTTCTCCTCAGTATATGGTCTGCTGATGTCTGTCAGAGGGATGTCATCATGTTCCTTTACCGGTTCAATTCTCGGATTTGCGATAATGAACCTGTCTATCAGTTCAGATTGCAATTGCTTTAGCGGTACAGCTTCTTCATCATCTTCCTCCTGATTGATTAAGATATCGAACTCTTCCGTTACTGAAATTTTGTCATATCCTGTATCCAGTTCAAGCAGGTCTTCCTGTTCGGGAATTGAAAAACCGGGATCCATGAAAACGACTTTTTCCTCGATTTCTCCTGATTCTTCATTTACAATAATGAGAGATGCATCAGATTCTTTATCACCCGATTCAGCGGTTATAATAATGGAATAATCCGTGGATTTATGACCGGTATTAGCTGTATTATCTTCTTTCTCAATCTCATTTATAAGATCCTCACTGTTTTTTGCGAGTTCGATAACCACCTGCTGGGTATCGACCGGTTCATTCTCATGACTGATTTCTGCCGCTTTGACATCAGCAGTGTTAATTACCGGTTCAGGTTCTTTCTTAAGGTAATAATACAGGACTTCACGGTTAGCTATGCGCATTGCTGAATTACGAAGCTGATTTTCAAATTTGACATCGCCGCTATTCTGCAATCCTTTTAGTAAAAGCATATAGGCACTCTGGAAATAAGGAAAAGCATTGATGAGGGAGTTCAGTTCACCAAGGAGATGATGATTGCCCTCCCCGGGATTTTCCATCAGTTTTATGAAATCGCTTCTGTTCATTGATCTTACCAGTTCACAAAAGCCTTGTTAAAAATATCTTCAACAAGAAGTTCGATGATCTTTTCAGAAAGTGAGTCCTCAACATCGCCGAGTGAAAAAGCGCTGTCATAATCTTCATAACGTGAAAAGCTCTGTTCATAGCTGAGTGTTGGATCAACGGCATTTGTGAATTTCACCTTTACCGTTATCGTGAATCTGTTCGTTGCAGCCTGAGCATCAGCAGAAACAGTAAGAGGGCGTGTATTATAATCACTTATTTCTCCTTCAAAATTCACATCTCCTATCCCGTTTATAAAACTGAGATTGGTCTGGGCTTTGCACTTATCAATCAGGGCATCGGTCAGATTCCGGCTCAGCTGTGGCTGAACAAGGCTGGCCCTGTTCTGGAAATACTGTATACTTATTGTCTTAACATCAGGAGAAATGCTGGCGCCAGAAAAAGAATAAGATATTTTACACCCGTAAAGCGATACACCAATAATGACAATTGCTGAAAAAAGCTGCCATGTACCCGAAAAACGGATTGTATTATTACATTTCAATTCCATATTCCTTTATTTTCCTGTACAGGGTCCGTTCAGATATTCCAAGTTCCCGGGCTGCCAGTTTTCTTTTTCCGTTATATTTTCCCAATGCCTTTCTTATCATCTCAACTTCCTTGTCGGCCAGAGAAAGTGATTCTTCCATTATTTCCTCGGTATCCTGAATATCTTCTCTCACCTGATGGGATGGAAATTCAACAGGAGAAGCTTCCGGAACATTTGCTGACACCCTTTCAGGCCTGGCATCCCTGAACAGTTTTTTTATAACAGTCGATTCCGTTTCTCCGAAGGTTATTCCTGTATCACCATGTTGAATCAGATCATAAACCAGCTTTTTAAGGTCATTCATATCACTCTTCATGTCGAAAAGGATCTTATAAAGGATCTCTCTTTCTGAAGCATATGTCTTATCCTCATCCTTTTTGATCACTGCAGGCAGTTTTACCCCGTCAAAATCGGGAAGATAAGCCCTGAGTGTTGAAGCAGCTATATCTCTTTCCTTTTCAATTATCGAAATCTGTTCAGTAATATTTTTCAGTTGTCTTACATTACCGGGCCAGGAATAATTAAGAAGAAGTATCCGTGCATCAGCATCTATCCTGATAGCCGGCATTCTGTATTTTTCCGCAAAATCAACTGCGAATTTTCTGAAAAGGAGAATTATATCTTCCCCGCGTTCCCTGAGTGAGGGAACCCTTATAGGTACAGTATTAAGCCTGTAGAACAGGTCCTCTCTGAATCGCCCGCGATCGATCGCAGCAGAGACATCCACATTACTGGCGGCAATCACCCTGACATTCGTTTTCTGTACCTTTGAAGATCCGACCCTTATAAACTCACCGGTCTCAAGTACCCTCAGGAGTCTTACCTGTGTTGACAAAGGAAGTTCGGCAACTTCGTCGAGGAATATTGTCCCTCCGTCGGCAACCTCAAAATAGCCCTTCCTGCTGTCTGTTGCGCCGGTAAATGCACCCTTTTCATGCCCGAAAAGCTCGGAATCAATTGTACCTTCAGGTATTGCACCACAGTTAACTGCAATATACGGACCATGCTTCCTGGCACTGTAACTGTGTATCACCTGGGGAAAGACTTCTTTCCCTGTTCCGCTCTCCCCGGTAATGAGAACCGACAGATCAGTCGGGGCAACCTGAACGGCAATATCTATGGCTCTGTTCAATCCGTCAAAATTACCTATAATGCCAAATCGCTGCTTTATGTTCTGAAGGTCCCTCATAAATCATCTCAAACTGGTGCGAATTTAAGATATTTTTAAAACATTGGGAAATCCATTTTTCGTAACTTGGACGCATGAAAAACGAATCCGGATATCATTTCGCAGCCATTATTCCTGCACGCTATGCATCTACCCGCTTCCCCGGGAAACCCCTTGTAAAGATAGGTGACAAACTTATGGTTCAAAGAGTCTATGAACAGGCTGGGAAATCTGTTGAAACCGTTTATATAGCAACAGACGATCAGAGGATATATGATGCTGCAATCAGGTTTGGAGGAAATGTTGTAATGACATCACCTGATCATCCCAGCGGAACAGACCGTTGTGCCGAGGCTGTGGATAAAATCATCTCCGAAACCGGGAAAAATATTGATGTGGTAATTAATGTCCAGGGCGATGAACCATTTATTAAACCTGAACAGATAGACCTCTTAAAATCATGCTTTAATGATAAAAATGTCACTTTAGCCACACTTGTACGTAAAACAGTAACAGGAGAAGACATTTTTAACCCTAACCAGCCAAAAGTTATTCTTGATATTGATGGAAATGCCATATATTTCAGCAGAGCAGCAATACCATATATAAGGGATCACGATACTTCAGAGTGGACAACAAGACATCTGTACTATAAACATCTCGGCATGTATGCCTACAAAACCGATATATTGAAAAAAATAACCAAACTTGACAGAAGTTCCCTTGAAAAAGCAGAATCACTTGAACAAAACAGATGGATAGAAAATGGGTATAAAATAAGGTGTGCAATAACCAAATGGGAAAGTTTCGGAATTGATACTCCGGATGATCTGGAAAAAGCAATCAGATTATCTGATGATTTTATTTGATTTTTTTATTATCTTTAGCACAGTTTTTGATGCAATACTCCAAAACAGCATATATGAAGAAACTTCTACTCTTTATAATGTCTGTAATATTCAGCTTAAGCCTTCACGCCCAGAAGGATACAACTAGTATTGCATCTGTTCGTCTTAAACAGACCATGTCATCCAAAGCTCCGGATACGAAAATAAACATTTATCCGGTACCGGTCAGGGAGAGTTATTTCCACATTCAGACAGATAAAGATATTTCATCAGTCAAGATCACAAATATCATAGGACAGGATATTTACCGTGTTCAGTACACCAATCCGCAGACTCTCAGTAAAATCGTTCTCGATAATCCAAGGCGCGGCATGTACATTGTCACCATTTCATTCAGCGATGGCGAGAGGGCAGTAAAAAAGATAATGATTGAACCTTCTGAATAAAGTTCCACGGGATATATACCTTTATATTATATACCCTCAGCCAACTTCTTAAAATACAATTTCTCCTCCGACAAGTCAATGGTCGCCATTTTATTTTCAATCGCCCTGATCCTTTGAAGCATCGCTACTGCAAATTCCTTCCTTTTACTTTCAACCTGACTTGTCAGCCTGTGACCTGAAGCCCTTGTTATCTTAATTATCTCATTTCTGAGTTCAGCCGATCTGCTGTCAAGATAACATCCCGAAAATTTTTCCCACACATATTTTATGGCCAGAGATGAAGGATGAAGCATATCTTCCTCATAAAACCGGTAATCCCTGAGATCGTCCATGATCAGTTCATAAGCAGGAAAATAAGAGGGCCCTGAAGGATGTTTAAGCAACTCCTCAACTGCCAGCATAAGAACCGATTTGCTTATCTGGTTACCATGTGCCCCATCTTTCCAGTGACGTACCGGACTGATTGTAAATACAACTTTAAGATCAGGGAAGAGATTCCCCAGTTTTTGAAGTTCTGCTTCCCATAAGGAAACGACTGAATTTACCGTAAGCAGTTCATTTGTAAATTCCGGAGCCGGCAACTTATGACAATTGGATACGATCCTGCCTGTCTTATTCCAGCGATATACTCTCGCTGTTCCAAAAGTGACAAATAGAAACCGGGCTGCCGATAAGAACTTACGGGCTCTGTCCGCTGCCATATTGATCCTGTCAACAGTGACCTCAGGATTATCCGAGGAAAAATCAGTGTAATGATTGAAGCTCAGCCAGATACCATTGTAATTATACAGGTCATCCTTAGCATATTTTCTTCCATCCGTAATTGTATCAATCGTATTTGCCACCGATACCGGATTATAGACAGTACCCGAAGGATTTACCATAACAGGCATTTTCCCGTCCATCATCTGCCTGCCTATTCCTCCTGCAAAGCATGATCCAATAAATAATACAGGATGATCATATGTTATCTTATCCCCTGATTCTTTAATTTCAAAGGTTGTCCTCAGATCCATATCATTATTAAACAGATTTATAAATCAGCTGATCATACTGTTTATCCATTTTTTGATAAACATAAAAACATCTTTGCTAAAAAGTTCATTATGAAGCTCATGATATCCGCCTTCCCATATTTTTAATTCCGTAAGGGAACTTCCCGATGCAAAAAGTCGACTGCCTTCAGGAGAGCATATCATATCATCACTGCCATGCATAAGAAGAAGAGGTACTTTCAGGTCTTCACGGTGTAACAATGAATGATTTGCAGAATTAACCGCATTATGGAACAGTGAAACTGAGATCCTGTCATGAACAAGATCATCTGAAATATATCTTTCGACTACATCTTTGTCGTGAGTTAATTGTTCCGGATCCAATCCTGATGGTTGCAACAGTCCCGGCATAATATGTTTAACAACTGATGCCAGTGCAATTTTAAATCTATCGGGCCGGAAACCCAGGATCAGCCATGGAGATGTAACAATTGCTCCCTTTACCGGAGGATTCTTCCTCAGCAGGTAATCAAGTAAAATATTTCCGCCAAGGCTGTGCCCGTACAGAAAGACAGGGACTCCTTCAAAAGCGGATCTTGCATGTCCGGCAAGGAGATCTATCATTTCATAAATAAGCTCATAACTTTTTATATGTCCTCTCCTTCCATCCGAGGTCCCATGACCCGGAAGATCCACTCCGGTGAATCCTATTCCGGCATCCCTGAACTGCTCTGCCCATATAGTGTAGCGGCTGATATGCTCTCCAAGCCCGTGCACAAATACTATATTTGCCTTCACAGTTTCTCCGGGGCTCACGATAAAACCACGCAAAACCTGCCCGTTACTTAGCTTTATACTGTATCTCATCCTTTGTCTTTTTAGTATGAACAGGAAACAACCCTTACCATTATGGTGAAGGTACCGGTCTGACATTTGTTTTTAATTCCAGCCGGAACTATACCTGCCACGGCATTTGAATATAAATATACATAAAGTACGGCCAATTCTGACTTAAAAGGAGTAATTATTCAATCCTGATAGTATCGTTATAGAATTCAATCAAAAAAAATACAGCTCCTGTGTTATTTATAAAAAGTTATAGTTCCTTATTCTATTACTATGTTATACAGATAATTATTCTAACTCACAATTTAGAACGCAACAGATTTTAACAGATTTTAAGATATTAAGATTTGTTTATCTTAATTTATTGTTTATTTTTGCATCATAATATAAAAAGATCGGAAGAGCGTCGTGTAGGGAAAGAGTGTAGGATTGGGGGGTGGTG
>CAYQZL010000014.1:39254-40847 GCA_964421975.1 uncultured Rikenellaceae bacterium | reverse complement strand
CACCACCCTATCCTACACTCTTTCCCTACACGACGCTCTTCCGATCTTAAACAAACAGCAGTATTACAACTACTTTTACTGTCAGTATCAATAGTCCCGCAGGCAGATCAGGGGATCTATCTGACAGAATATCCGTAAACAACAATAAGGGAGCCAGTAACAGATCCTGAAAAATAAGTATTCCAAGTACTGTACGGCCGTAATTTGATGTAAGTTCGGAACGTTCCTGCAAAAGTTTAAGCACGAGCGCTGAGCTGCTTAATGCTGCCAGGAATCCCATAAGGAGGGCTCCTTTCCACTGCATCCCGTATAAATTGGATAATCCGAAGAAAACAGCTGCAGTGAAGATAACCTGAACAAAGCCACCGAGAAAAACTATCCTGCGAATTTTCAGTAAATGGGACAGGGAAAACTCAAGTCCGATGGTGAACAGCAGGAGAACGACGCCTATTTCGGCCATAAGCTCAATCTCGTGCCGGGCTTCGATAAGTGAAAGCAGGTGAGGACCGGCAATTACCCCGGTTAGAAGGTAACCTACTACTGTTGGTATCTTATAACGTGAAAAAACAAGATTTACCAGAGTAGATAAGGCAAAAATAATTACGATATCCTTTAAAATGGCTAATTCCATCTGATCCTTCAGGAAATCAATCAGTATCCGTCTAAAGATAATTTATTCCGTGAAAGATATCGCAGACTGTTTAATTTTTTATGAAAACAATTTCATTGAATTACCAGCCGGGAGTAAAATTCAGTCCGAACACTCCGTTCCTGAAACCGCCGTTCTGCAGCGGAAAAGCATAATACGGTTCAAGAACAAGATAACCGAAGAGGTTTATCCGTAAAGATGCACCCGTACTGAATACCGGGAATCTGTATTCCTGGTCAACCCCTTTCATCAGGTTTTGTGTAAATCCTATTTTATCGCCCCTGTTCCATGCCAGTCCTGAATCCATAAAAAGATTCAGATCGGTAAAAAGCCATTTCGATTTGATCAGGGCCAGTCTTTCCGGACCTGTGAATGGTATCCTTAACTCGGCATTTGCCACCATGATCCTGGTACCGCTAAGCCTGGAAACATTGAATGTCTCACCGGTCAGAAAATCATTACCCGAATATGAAATGTTTTCATATCCCCTTATAAGCCATGGGTAGCCCAGATAGAACGGTGGAATGATCCCACTTTCGGCATCCTTTCCGTACATACCGTAATTATAAAGCCGGAACGCAAGGCTGATTGGTCTGAGCTTAAAATATTGCCTGTAGTCGATCAGTGTGGTATAAATATCCAGCGAACCGAAATATTTCTCGATCTGGAATCTCGATCTGCTTCCCTGCATTGGTGCAGTCATCCCAAAGTAAGAATTGTCTCCCACGTAGGCAAATGATACCTGCTGATAATTATCGCCCGACGGAGCATCAAGCTTCTCTCTCTTTCCTCCGACATAATAACCATCAAGAAGATAATAATAAGTCAGTCTGTCGATCCGGTAATAATACCATGAGGACGATGCACTGGCTTCAAATCTCCTTGTCTGTGATAAGGGATATGATGCAAAAAGGGATATATTATCCTCAAACATCCTGATATAA
>CAYQZL010000014.1:0-39244 GCA_964421975.1 uncultured Rikenellaceae bacterium | reverse complement strand
TCACCGGATATTGACATATTACCATACAAATAAGGTATATGGGAAACTGATGCTCCCCACTTCACCTTCCCTCTCTGATTAATATATGCCGCCTGTCCTCCGAAATCATAAATTTCCCCGTTAAGGGCAAGAGTTGCAAACATCTGGTTATTTCCGACCATATCGCTGAATAACATATTTACACTGCCGCTCATATTATTCCGGTACATTCCGGTGGAAAGTCCGATATTAGCACTGTTTGAAATATAATCAAGCTTGAATTTTGATCTGTAAGGCACGTTCCTGACGGAATCAGCCGGCAAATTCACCACAATCCTTTTATCATAAAGATTCCTGTCAACAATATTTACCGAAACATGATCATAAGGAGGCAGTGTTCCGGCTTCAAGGTTGACATTATTGCCATCTGCTTCAGTCTCCCTGAATTCACTTTGATTTGCAGCTAATATCCGGTATCTGTTATTGAAGTAATAATTATACACTATAAGGTCACTTTTCAACGCTGTACTGATGGCTGGTGAATAAGTCGTTATACCACTGATGCCTGTCATATACTGTGTAAGGCGGAAAACGCGTTGTGATTCAATATCATATCGATACATGTTCCTGAATCCGTCGGCATCTGAAAGAAAAAAAACAGAATTACCGTCATTTGAAAAAGCCGGATCCATATTATATGCGCCATTGAAGAAGTTCAATTCCGTTACCGATCTGTCCTTTATGGCTAGCATGGCAATATTAAAAGTGTATTTTCGGCTGTCGGCAGCGGAATTGATCTTTTCCTGTGAAAAAACTATGAAATTCCCGTCAGGAGACCATGAAGGATGAAGATTTGATGTAATGTCGTGAGTTAAGCGCTCAACTTCACCTGTATAAATGTTAAACAGGTAAAGATCGCTGATCCCTTCAACAAGACCGGAAACTACTATATTATCTCCATCCGGTGACCAGGCAGGGTTTGAGAATGAAGCTACTCCGGGGATAGCAAGTTCTCTTGTGATCTTTCCCCGTGAAACATCAACAATTGCAAGCTTATTAAGCCCTTTCCGGAAGATAACAAAGGCAAATCTTTTCCCGTCGGGAGACCATGTTCCGGCTGATTCAACATAATCAAAATCATCTACAGTATTATTTCTGGCCACACCTGCCAGCCGTCTGACAATCTTTCCGCTTGAAACATCAGCAAGAAAAAGGTCAAGGGTGAAGAGATCCTTTTCGGAAAAAAACGCAATGTATTTACCATCGGGACTAACCGAAGGGGAGATATTGATCCTTCCTCCGTTTTTATCAGAAACGATTACTCTTCCGGTCAGATTATCAACGCTGTCTTTAAGAAACTGTTTGAAATAAACTTCATTGGCACTTTTCCACATGCCGGAAAGTGATTTTGAATTGATCCTGAATATTGTATCTGTAGCTTTTTCAAATCCATACTGTGCTGTCTTTCTGAAAAGGGGAATGATAACAGTATCACCCCATGTTTTTCCCACCATTGCCCAGAAAGACTGTCCATAGCGATATGGAAAGTATTCCGACTGGTTCGAAAGCTGATCCAGTGTCGGGAATCTTTTATTAAGAAGAGCGTCCCTCATCCACATTGCCGTATGCGGATCCACACTTCCCACAGACAGGTATTCAGCCATTCCTTCAACCATCCAGAGCGGAATATTGTTGATTGACATCCTTACAGATGTATCAGTCTTTATGAACATATTATACTGGAAAGCATGCACAAGCTCGTGTCCTAAAGTATGATCCGTCTGGGCAAGAGATGGTGCAACCGGCATTATCACTCTGTTCTTCAGCGATTCGGTAACACCACCCGTTCCGGTTCCTATCAGACTGCTAATTGTATTTGTTTGCTGAAAATCGGGGTGATTATTGTAAAAGATGACCGGATTTTTTGTTTTAAAAGTATCCCTGAAAATATCCTGATGTGTCCTGTACCATTCCTCCGACCAACTTGTAAGGGAATTGAGGAGCGAATCATTTTTAAGGTAATGATATATCTCAAAAGCAGGAGTCTGTATCACATCAAATTTAAATGATCTGTAGCCCGGTTTATTTCTGCCGAAATACTGTGCATTGGCATTTATGCTGAAAAAGAGGATCGCTGATAAAATCAGAATTACTGATCCTGTTTTATATAGCCAGCCGTACCTGATATGACTTAAGAAGGTTGCCATATATAATATTTTTAATTAATAAAATCACCAGGGACTTAATTAAATAACCTCAAAATATTAAATATGTTCTTAAAAATGATTTCAAAAAATATGCCAATCAGGTTTTCTTCAGAAACCTTCGGATACTCCCGGTCCGAAGAGGGCAAAATTATAATTTACGGGATTTCCCGGACCAAATTCACTCAGAACGCATATTAATTCTTCAACAGCTTTACAGTCATTCATTTTGCGTGTCAGTAGTCCGGGTTTCCTGGCGTTTCTTCCTGGTGAAGATGAATCGGGATATTAAGCATTAACGGATCGACCTTGTTCCGGATATCAAAATCGACTTTCCTGCCGTCATTTCTGACCATCCAACGGAGGATGATATTCCTACAGATAATTAAGGTAGCATGATTTTTAATCATATTTCCTTATTTTTATGATCTCCAATATAAGGAAATGAAGCTAAACAGGCATGAGTTGAAAGAATTCCTTGATGAGAAGGTTGAACTTTATAACCGTCCTTCCTTTATTGAGCATGATCCGATAAGTATTCCACATCGTTATACTGACAATGGAGATATAGAGATAGCCGGATTCCTTGCCGCTACAATAGCATGGGGAAACCGTAAGATGATCCTGAGAAGTTCGGTAAGGATGATGGAGATACTCGAGGATTCACCCTATGAATTCATTGTGAACTCGAGCGATTGCGAACTGGATCAGGCGGTACGTTTTGTACACAGGACCTTCAATCTGGTTGATTTTGCTTATTTCCTCAAAGCTCTCCGGCATATTTACAGAAACAGGGGAGGACTTGAGGCAATATTTGAAATCCATAAAACATCCGATTCCCTTCAGCCTGCGATCCATGAACTGCATAAAATATTCTTCGAACTGCCCCACGAAAAAAGAACTGAAAGGCATGTTTCAGATCCATACAAAGGGTCGGCGGCAAAAAAGATCAACATGTATCTGAGATGGATGATCCGGAAGGATAACAAAGGTGTGGATTTTGGAATATGGGAGTCAATATCACCCTCAATTCTATCCTGCCCTCTTGATGTTCATTCCGGAAATGTTGCCAGGAAACTTGGCCTTTTAAAGCGAAAACAAAACGATGCCAAGGCAGTTATGGAACTGGATAGAGTTTTAAGGAGTCTTGACCCGGAAGATCCCGTTAAATATGATTTTGCATTGTTTGGTCTGGGTATTTTCGAGAAATTCTAACACTTCTTTATAAGACATAAAACACCTGTGCTATCACTGGCTTTCAAACAACTTTAATGACGATCACGATAGAATTGTCGTGATGTCACATTAAAACAATCAGCGTCAATATCGGGTCCCGGGAATTGGGGTAAAAGTGTAGTTTCGTTACGGGAAAAAATAGTTTATCCAAACCTAATAAAACTTACTTTGTTATATTAACATAGATATAATCCGAATATGACATATTCCGAACAAAAGCTCTACAACAGCGGTTTCTGGTTGAGTCTGTTTACAATCTTCTACAACATTCTTGAAGGGATAATATCCATGATATTGGGTATTGAGGATGAAACACTTAGTCTGTTTGGTTTTGGTGCCGATAGTTTTGTTGAAGTAATTTCCGGCATTGGTATTGCCGGAATGATAATCCGGATAAGGAAAAATCCAAATAGTCCTAAGAGCAAATTTGAAATTAATGCATTAAAAATAACAGGCACATCATTTTTCCTTTTATCAGCAGGATTGCTGATTGGTATTGTTTTTAATATCGTCAACCATAACAAACCCGCAACCACTTTATGGGGAGTAATAATATCCTCAGTCTCAATTGCTGTCATGATTTGGTTAATGAATGCCAAGAAAAATGTCGGGAAAAAGCTGGATTCCCATGCAATAATCGCCGATGCCAACTGTACTAAGGTATGTATTTATATGTCTTTGGTTTTGCTGGTATCAAGTCTTATCTACGAACTCACAGGATTTGCTTATGCAGACGCCCTCGGAGCTGCAGGTCTGGCATATTTTTCAATATCAGAGGGTAAAGAAGCCTTTGAAAAAGCAAAAGGAAAAGAATGTGAATGCTAAACAAGATTCCTGTCTTCGTCAATGGGACACCTGTAGAGTATGGCTTTAATGAGCCGCGGATGCGGCTAAATATGAATAACCCCCAGTAAATCTGGGGGTAAAGAGCCTCCCTAAGAAGTAAAACCCTGAAGGGGTTTAATATGGTTGCATCTGATTCCCATTTTTAGTATTTTTGATTTGTTGTCGCTGCATTAATAAACTAAAAACCACTTGCATGTCAAGTTATCGTCAACTTCTCTATAACATTGTGTTCAGAACAAAGGATAGTCAGCCGACAATTAGTAAAGCTAATGCTGATAAGCTCTATCCATACATTACAGGGATAATAAAAAACAAGAACTGTTTTATTTCAGCGTCAGGGATGTCGTACTATGATCGCTCAGATCTCATTTATGATCAGACCGTCTTTGATCTGAAGGATCCTGTCTGACATCTCAGCAAGCTGTTTGTCATGTGTTACAATGACAATGGTCTGGCCGAAATTATCCCTGAGCCTGAAAAAGAGTTTATGCAGTTCATTTTTATTTTCGGAATCGAGGTTTCCGGATGGTTCATCGGCAAGAATTACAGAAGGATCATTAATAAGAGCTCTTGCCACGGCAACTCTTTGCTGTTCACCACCGCTGAGCTCTGACGGTTTATGTTCCAGGCGGTCAGAAAGGCCCAGAAATCCGAGCAATCCGGATGCTTTCTCCTCAGCTTCAGCTTTACCTTTACCGGCAATATAGGCAGGAATACATACATTTTCAAGTGCGGTAAATTCAGGCAAAAGCTGATGAAACTGAAAAACAAAACCAACATTATTATTACGGAAAGCGGCCAGGCTTCTCCCTTTTAACCTGCTTATATCATCCCCGTTATAATAAACGGATCCGCTGTCGGGATAATCGAGAGTTCCTATGATCTGAAGTAAAGTCGTTTTGCCTGCACCGCTTGCTCCGACGATCGAAACAACTTCCCGGTCCTTTATATCAAGATCTATTCCTTTCAGGACTTTCAGATCTCCGAAGGATTTTGTGATTCCGGCTGTTCTTATCATATCGGGAGATTGAGACTGGAATTATCAAAACATCAGGAGAATATTTCAGAAGTCAATCGGAATATTCATAATAATTATCTCGTGTTGCGTCGTCCACATCTTTTTTAACCTCATCCGCAACACCATTGACTTCGTTTTTGATCTCTGAGGTCATTTCGTTCACATCCTTTGTAATATTATCAGAGATCTCGTTAACGTCCTTTGTAATACTATCAGAGATATCATTCACATCCCTGGTAACTGAATCAGAGATATTGGTCACTTCCTTTGTTATAGAATCGGCCGTTTCGTTGAATTCCCTCCTGATATCACTTGTACTTGTTTCAATCTCACGCCGGATATCATCTGTTGCCTTTCTGAAATCACGCATACCCTTCCCGAAGCTTCTGGCTATCTCAGGAAGCTTATCGGCACCGAATAAAAGCAATGCGACTATGATTATTACAAAAATTTCCGGTCCGCTCATTTCATTTCCGGTTTAACATTCAAGCGGTAAAGTTACAAAAGATTAATTAAATCTCTGCCCACATTACATCTTCAATCCTCTCTTTGATGATGTATCATATACAACTGATGTCGCAACAAATATTGAAGAGTACGTTCCGACTATTATACCTATGATCATTGCAAAGAGGAATCCCCTGATGGTGGCACCTCCCAGGAAAAACATCACTATAAGTACAAGTATAGAAGTAACACCTGTATTAAGGGTCCGGCTCAACGTATCGTTCAAAGCAAGATTCAGCACCTCATGGGTGGGGCGTTTTCTGTGAAGAGGAAGGAATTCCCTTACTCTGTCAAACACAACCACCGAGTCATTAACTGAATAGCCGATAACAGTAAGAATTGCAGCAATAAATGACTGATCGATCTCCATATTGAAAGGCATAATACCCCATAGCAAAGAATAGATCCCGATAACAATTATCACGTCATGTGCAAGGGATACAATTGCTCCAAGGCCATACTGCCAGTTCTTGAACCTGACAAATATATAGATGAACATTATGATCAGTGATAATCCGACAGCCCATACCGCTTTACGTTGTATATCACTTGCAATTGCCGGTCCAACAGTTTCGGAACTCTGACGGTATTTTGTAAGAAATTCTTCTTTTGTAATATTCTCACCTGTCATTTCTTTCAGACCTTCATAAAGAGCCGTTTCAACCACTTCATCCGCTCCTGTTTCATCTATCCTGTATTTGGTTGTTATCCTCACCTGGTTTTCACTTCCGAATGTTACAACCTGTGGAGCTTCTCCTCCGAATTCATCAGCCAGAGCCTCTGCCACGTCAGCTGTTTTAACGGGATTCTCAAATCTTACCACGTATGTTCTTCCCCCTGTAAAATCGATACCCGGGTTAAGTCCGCGTATAAACAACGAACCAATGGATACAATAATGATCAGTGCAGAAATTATATAGAACATCCTTCTTTTACCCATGAAATCTATACGGGTATTTTTGAGGATATTGGCTGTCATTTTTATTGAGAAGCTCAGTTTGGCATTTCTCTTCAGCTTCCATTCATAGATAAGCCTGGTAATGTAGATTGCACTGAAAAGAGAGGTAAAAATACCAATTACGAGTGTTGTGGCGAATCCCTTAATAGGTCCTGTACCGAATACATAAAGCACTATACCGGTCAGGAGTGTTGTGATGTTCGAGTCGAGTATTGCAGAAAGAGCACCTTTGTAACCGTCGGCAATTGCCAGTTTGATACCTTTTCCTCCTCTCAGTTCTTCACGGATACGTTCATAGATCAGCACATTCGCATCGACAGACATACCCATTGAAAGAACAATACCTGCGATACCCGGAAGGGTCAGCACTGCACCCAGTGATGCAGAAACGCCCATAATAAGAAAGACGTTGGAGAAAAGTGCCACATCGGCAATTCCTCCGGCGCTCCTGCTGTAGTAGAATATCATATATGTAAGAACAATTATGAAGGATATTATGAAGGACACAAGACCTGCATTTATTGCTTCACGTCCGAGTGTTGGTCCGACAACCGTATCAGATATGATCCTTGCCGGTGCGGGTAATTTCCCTGATTTAAGAATATTGGCAAGGTCGTCGGCTTCCTCAATTGTAAAATCCCCGGTTATTTCAGTACTTCCGGCAGGAATTTCACCAACCACACGCGGATAGGATCTTACATATCCGTCGAGAACGACTGCGATACAGCGGTCGACGTTTTCACGGGTCATTCTTGCCCATGTTTTTGCTCCCTCCGCATTCATATTGAAATCGACCTTTACCTCTGAACCGGTAACTCCGGAGGTTGGTCTTGCTGATGTAATTACATCTCCACCGAGCGGAGCCCTTCCGTCGCGTGTTGTAACTTTTATAGCATGAAGTTCATATAATGTATTCGAAGGATCATATTTATGCGGATTCTGGCTCCAGTAAAATCTCAGGTCCCTGGGGAAGAGGGCTCTTACCTGATTCATATTAAGATAGCTGTTGACCTTTGCCGTATCAATACCTGCAGCAAGTCCTATCATACAGGACGGGAGTGCTTCTCCATTTTCTGTAACACGGGGAGTAAGAACACCGAAAAGCGGATTCTGAAGTGCAAATTCCTCACGTGTGGCTGCTGTCGCTGCCTGAGTTGTATCCTTTTCAATAAGATCAAGCAGGGCCTGATCCTCTTTTTTGACTGTATCAGCCTCAGTTTTAACGGTATCTGTTTGTTGCGATTCGGATACAGCTGCCTGACGTGCATTGTCCTCTATATTTTTCAGGAGATCATTTGCAGCAACAAGATAACTGATCACTTCGCCATTTTCATATGTCTCCCAGAATTCAAGATTTGCTGTCCCCTGTAGCAACTCGCGCACCCTCTGGGGATCAGTCTGACCAGGTAGTTCTATAAGAATCCTCCCCTTGGTGGCAAGCTGTGTTATGTTCGGCTGTACAACACCAAATCTGTCAATCCTGGTTCTGAGAATATTAAATGCATTTGTAATAGAAGTGGTCACTTCATCATCAAGAACATCCAGTACGTCTTCATTCGATGAATTGAAATTTATCTTATCCCTCAGATCTACTGTATTGAAAACAGCTGCCATTTTTGCATTGGGATCTATTTCCTGGAATGCCCTGCCAAAAAGCGTAAGAAAATCAGCCTGGCTCTCTTTCGAAAGCTCCTTTGCCCTGGCAATTGCACTTGTAAAAGTTTTATCAGTACTGTAATTTGAAAGAGCCTTAAGTATATCTTCCACAGAGACCTCAAGTATGACGTTCATCCCTCCTTTTAGGTCAAGTCCAAGGTTGAGCTCTCGTTTCTGCACTTCCTTGAATGTATAACCAAGGAAACTCCAGTCTTCTTTCGGTAAGGATGAAATTGAATCGAGATAATAAGTCTGCTTTACCAGGTCTCCCTGTGCATATTTTTTGGCATCCTGCCTGACTTTAGAGGTTGCACCGGTGAATGAAAGCTGATATATCGATACCAGTGCAAGAGCAATAGCAAGGATGATTATGGCTGTTTTGTTCTGCATTTGTATAACTTTTGAATTATTCCGTGATTATTTCCGAATCTTTATAATTGAGGCGCAAATATATTAAATTTTTATATAAAAAAGGCTGAATATATTTTATCCAGCCCTGTAACATAAATGCGTACACTGATATTAATCAAGCAACTTTTCGTAGTTTGTTTCCAGTGGTTTTCTGTTCAGAAAATCGTATAGAGCAAGATTCCTTATATTAAAGAAATAAGTCCAGTAATTCTGAAGGGCCTGTACATAAGCTCTCCTGTTCGTGTCTTTTCTTGTATCTGCATTATTCAGTTCAAGCACCTGAATTTTCCCGATAAGGAAGCGGGCCTTTGTAACTTCGTACATTCTTGCAGCAACTGTATCGGATTTCGCAGCAATCCTTACCTGGTCAGCCTGCAGGTTAAACTGTTCAACATCGAGAGTAAGGTTCTGATCGAAGTCAACCAGATCCTGCTTTGACTGCACTTCTGCAAGCTCCAGGCTCGATTTTGCCATAAGATATCTTCCCCGTCCGAGACCCCAGTCGAGTATGGGCATTGTTATTCCCAGTCTGACAGTCTGCTGACGGTTGGATTCAGTATAGGCATTCGCAAAAACAGGATCCTGGTCACGAAGACCGAATGAGGCAATAAGATTAGCATTTAATCCCTTCTCAGCTTTTGCCTGTGCCAGGTTACTCTGGGCTGTCAGAAGAGTAAGCTGTTGCGTCAGCAACTGCGGATTGTTTGCATGAGCAAGGTCAAGAACTTCCCCGGCATCAACCTGAAGGTCAGGTACAGATGATGGCAGAATAAGCTCGAGCCTGATATTTTCATTGAATCCAAGGAAAGACCTCAATCGTATCTCCCTGTCTTTCAAATTCATATCAGCTTCCTTCCTTGCAGTTTCAGAGTTCAGCCAGGAGAGCTGCATTTGCAGCAGTTCATCTTCAGCAATAGTACCAAGTTTGTAACGACCCTCTGCCATTCTGTACAATGTATCGGCGTTCAGGTAGTTGGTTTCAGCAATCTGTTTATTTATCTGTGCAAGGGCAAGGCTGAAGAACTGACGGACAGCTTCAGAATGGACCATTTCGATGTTTGAAAGGAAGGTCTTTTTGGCTGCCTCATATTTAAGGGGTTCGGTCTTTCTTTCCCATTTGAGTGAATTATATCTGAACAATGGCTGGACGAACCTTACACTCAGAGGAGCTGTAATATATTTGTTCCTGCCCTGTTCATCAGTCTTGTCAAAATCGGTTTCAAGAGTAAGATCTGACTGTAAAGCTATTGTACCTCCTGTAAGACCAATATTCTGCAGAAGGGATAGTGATCCTATTGTCTGAAGGATATTGGTTGAGACGTAGTTATACTCGCCTTCCTGGGAGTTCCATACCCTGCTGTAGGCAGTGCTGTAATCCGGTGTTGTTCCTGTGAGTGTGAGTGCCGGCCGGTACTGGGCAACATAGGTCCTGTATTGCCAGTAGCTTGAACGGAACCTGTGTTTGGCCATAAGGGCGTTGGGTGACTGTTCCTCCGAAAGTCTGATCACTTCTTCCAGGGTAAGCTTTCTGATTTCCTGGGAATTTATCTGCTGTGTTGAAAATAATAGGACAAATGAAATAACAGCTATTAATAATCTCTTCATTGTTAATATATTATTCATACCTTAATGATTCTATCGGGTCTCTTTCAGATGCACGTTTTGCCGGTGAATAACCGAATATAACTCCTACTGCGGCTGACACGCCGAATGCAATAAAAACTGAGAAAAAGGAGACTATAGTCATAATTCCGGCTATCTGCTCTATCAGCTTGGCCATAATGACCCCAAAGAATATCCCTATAAAACCACCTGAAACACTTATGAGGACGGCTTCGGAAAGGAACTGAACAACTATATCCATTTTTTTTGCACCGATGGCCATCCGGGTACCGATCTCCTTTATTCTTTCCATTACAGAGGCGAACATAATATTCATGATACCAATCCCTCCGACGATAAGGGAGATACTGGCAATAGCACCCAGCACTATATTAAATATATCTTTGGTTCTCTGCTGCTGCTTAAGAAGCAGTTCAGGAACTGTGATCTCAAAATCCTTCACGCTTGAATGACGTCTGGCCAGCATACGACTAAGTATTTCGGTAGAAGGAGTGATCTGTTCTGTTTCATCAACCTGAACAACTATCCTGTCGAGCTGGTTGTAATTTGTTTCAGCAGCTGTACTTGCATCCGAACTGCTGACTATCACACGGCCGACACCTCCTCCCGGACCACCCATTACAAAAACATTAGACGAGGCTTCCGAAACCAGCTTTGTATTCACAAGAGCCCTGTTCTGGTATCTCAGAAGCATAGTCTGAATGGGAATATAAATATTATCATTATAGACGTTGACACCCTTTTCTTCAAATCCGGTAAGACTCACGGTTGTTTTCTGAAGAACCCCGATAACTTTGAGCCATATTCCATTGAACTTTATATATTGTCCGATAGGATCTACTTTACTGAAGAATTTGGCTCTTATGTTTGCACCGATAATACAAACCTGGATACCGTTCTCTTCCTGATATGAATTAAAAAAGGCACCTGAAACCAGAGGCAGATTGTACAGATGAAAATAATCGTTCGATACACCCACAAGCTTGGCTGTATATTTTACACCATTCATTACCGCAGTTGAATTGAAAGATATCTCAGGACTGATCCTTTTCACTGAAGGAAGGGTTTCCCTGATTGCTTCCACATCCAGCATGCTTAATCCCCTTGAGAATTTTTTTGTCTGTTTTTCTCCTTCCTCTCCCGATGAAGTCTGGTCCTGTACGATGGGATTTATAAGGATATTATTTACACCCACCATTTTCATCTGTTCCATGATCTCCTGCTTTGCACCTTTACCGATGGCAAGCATTGCTATTACGGCAGCCACCCCGAATATGATCCCGAGAGCAGTAAGCATCGATTTCAGTTTGTTTGAAATGATCGATTCGACCGCTATCTCAATATCATGAAAATATCTGAAGAAAAATTTAAACATCTGAGAACTTTATTAAGTACTGACTGATAGTTATTTAACGCTGAATTTGCTGAGGTTCTCCACCTTCCCGGTTCTGGGGTCTTTGTCCCTGGGTCTGACCCTGAGTGAAAGTTCTGCCTCTGGCAGAATCGCCCCGCATAGCACCCTGGGGCATATTACCTCTCATTTCCCTGAATCTGCGCATTGCAGCGGTATCTCCCCGCATATTCTGGAATTGCTGCCTCATTTCAGGAGTTATGTTCATCATCCTGTCACCTCTGCCTCCGAAACCTCCTCTCTGAGCCTCTTCATTTGCCCTGCGTTCTTCTTCTTTCCTGATCCTTTCCTTTTCTTTAATAATGCTTATAAGGTTTTCTCCAAGAAGTTTTGTAAATTCCTCGGGCTTTTCGGGAGTATTGAGATATATCTGGGTTCCCTCTTCAATGCCCTGTTCGACAACTACATTATTCTCATTCGATTCACCAAGCACCACTATTTGTTTTGAACCATTCTTAAGATAAACAAATGGTATACTGTCAGTACCTGTCTGCACGCTTTCAAGGGGGACAAAGGTCACATTATCTATTGTCTTGGTTACGATTTTATTACCGGTTGTCATTGAAGGTTTCAGAATGGGATCCGATTCCTTTAGCTTAATAATAACCTCAAACACCTTTGCATCGGCATTGGGAAGCTGTTCCCCAATATTTGCTACACTTGTGACAGTCCCTGAATATCTTTTTTCGGGGAATGCATCGACAAGGATTTCAACCTGCTGGTTTGTCTTAACCTTACTTACATCAATCTCATTAACATAGGTTTTTGATATCATTGACGACATATCCGGCAATGTTGCCACAACATTATCCCAGGGGCTGATGGATGAACCCACTTTCCTTTTAGCGCCGGTCCTGTCGCGCTTATATATAACCATTCCGTCTGAAGGTGCATAAATCATAAACTGAGACAATAATTTCTGAAGGTCTGAAACTCTCTGTCGCTGCTCTGACAGGCGGTTTTTGATAGTCCTCATGTCGGATCTGGCCTGTTCAACCTTAAGCTCATAACCTCTTATTGACTGTTCGAGCGACCTCTGAGCCTTATCAAGTGCTATTTCGGCCTGACGGATTGTTGTGGGAGGTTCGTATTTTGATTCCTGAAGGGTTATGTTTGCTTCCTCCACACTGAAACGGAGGTTCTTGATCTGATCTCTCAGGTTACTCAGTGTTACAGCCGTATCAAGCATTTTAACCTCAAGGTTTGTTTCATATGTGACAAGGTTCTCAAGTTCATCCTTAAGACTGTTGTCGAAAGAGGTCCTGTCGAGTGTGGCAATATAATCTCCGGATTTTACCTCCGTACCTTCAGGTACCAGGTCGGTAATCTTGATCTCCATTGCCCTTATATTCCTGCTCTGTGTAAATTCAGGTCCCCGTATATCGGTGGAATTCTCTGCCTGCAGCTCACCCGTTGTGGTAACAACAATATCGAACTGTCCCTTCTTTGCTTCCACATACAGATTGGCCATATCTTTCTTAGCACCGGCTCTGTTGACCACAATCAATACTATAATTGCCAGTACCGCTACAATAAGCGTGATAATGGTTGCTTTTTTCATTATTTGATCATTTTAAAAACAGTCATAAAAATATTTAACAGGGTTTTGTTATTTGTTCCGGTTAACAAAGTTTAATCCAATTTGTTTTTCCATAACCGTAGAACAACATTAAGACATCATTACAGTCATTTTTATTCCTTAAGCGTGAAAATTTATTTTTTTTTAACAATTGTAATTACCGTCTCAGCCAGTGATTCTGCCTCATCAGCAGATCTGCCTTCAGCATAAATTCTCATTATTGGTTCAGTATTCGACTTACGCAGCTGAAACCATCCCCCGGGTAAATCAATACGCAAACCATCCCTGGTGTCGATATCCATATCGTTAAACTGATCCTTTACCGACTGCAGAATATCTTCAAAATCTGTTCCGGGATCAAGAGTAAGCTTCTTTTTTGCTATAAAATAATCGGGATATTTTCTGCGCAGTTCAGAGCATCTGATTCTGTTTTTTGCGAGATGGGTAAGGAAAAGGGCTATACCTGCAAGCGCATCTCTTCCGTAATGAAGGGCAGGATAAATTACTCCTCCATTGCCTTCTCCACCTATAACAGCATTCCTGGCTTTCATTTCCTCAACAACATTGACCTCTCCCACTGCAGCGGGAAAATATTTACAGCCGTATTTCTCTGTAATATCTCTCAATGCTCTTGTGGATGACAGGTTGGATACTGTATTTCCAGGTGTGTTCTGCAGTACGAAATCCGATACGGAAACAAGAGTATATTCTTCGCCAAACATTGAACCATCCTCACAAATTATTGCCAGACGGTCCACATCCGGATCCACAACAAATCCCAGGTCTGCCTTTTCCCTGATTACCAGACCGGCGATTTCGGTCAGATTTTCGGGAAGGGGTTCAGGATTATGCGGGAAAT
Source organism: uncultured Rikenellaceae bacterium (assembly GCA_964421975.1). Lineage (GTDB taxonomy): Bacteria > Bacteroidota > Bacteroidia > Bacteroidales > VadinHA17 > LD21. The sequence continues at coordinate 24,957 of CAYQZL010000014.1, read as the reverse complement.
TACCATCAGGAGTTGTATACAGTTCAATAACAGATTTAACACCAAGTGCTTTCAGCAGTTGTGGAATAATTATTCCACCAACTGAATTCACACAATCGACAGCAACTCTGAAACCTGCTTTTTCAATTACTTTCCTGTCAACCAGATCCAGACTGAGTATATGATCAATATGCTTCTGTCCCCATGAATTATCCGCAGTAAGTGTACCTTCCCTGCCGGCTCCGGCAAATTCGAAATCCTCTGCTGAAGCCAGGTTTAACACTTCATCCCCATCCTTTGCGGAAAGAAACTCACCCTTTCCGTTAAGCAGCTTAAGAGCATTCCACTGATAAGGATTATGGCTTGCAGTCACAATGATGCCTCCGTCGGACCCGGTTCCCGTGACTGCCATTTCAACAGTCGGTGTGGTTGCCAGGCCCAGGTCTGTTACATTTATACCCATGGCTCTCAGGGTACTTATCACAATAGAACTTACCATCGGACCTGAAATCCTTGCATCCCTGCCTACAACCATAGAAGGGATTTTTTTACAACGGATCTTAATCCAGGAACCGAATGCAGCACTGAACTTTACAATGTCGACAGGTGTAAGATTGTCACCAGGCCTGCCTCCGATTGTACCTCTTATTCCGGAAATAGATTTAATAAGTGTCATTTTATGATTTTTTGGCCAGCAAAGGTGCAAAATTATCACCAAATAATAAATTGTCAAATAATTGTACCTTTGCTGCCTGAAAAACATCCTGAATGGATAAGCGGAAAAAGAAAGAAAAACCGGCTGAGGAAATGAGACTTAACCGTTATATTGCCGGCAGCGGACTATGCTCACGCCGTGAAGCAGATGAATATATAAGCAGGGGATTTATTACAGTTAACGGAAAGCAGGTAACTGATCTTGGTACAAAAATATCTGTCAACGATGATGTAAGATATAAAGGGAAAAAGCTGTCATCGGAAAAAAAAGTCTATATACTCATGAACAAACCTGCCGGGTATGTTACCACTGTAGAGGATCCTCATGCCGAACATACGGTAATTGATCTCGTCAAAGGTGCATGTCCTGAAAGAGTATACCCTGTAGGACGCCTTGACAAGGATACCACCGGGATCCTTCTTCTTACCAATGACGGTGACCTCACAAAAAAACTGACCCACCCTAAATACGAAAGAAGTAAAATATATCATGTATTTCTTGACAAAGCGGTGACCAAAACTGACCTTTTCAGGATTACGGAAGGAATTGCCATAGATGATGAGATCGTCGCAGTGGACTCAGTAGCTTATGCAGATCCGGAAGATAAAAAACAGATAGGTATTGAACTTCATTCCGGACAGAACAGAATTATAAGGAGGATATTCGAATCCCTGGGCTACAGGGTCAGGAAACTCGACAGGGTCTATTTTGCAGGACTGACAAAAAAGAATCTTCCCAGGGGAAAATGGAGATTTCTTACACAGAAAGAAATTGTTATGCTCAAAAGAGGCATTTACTAGATAACATGAAGCACAGATCAGGTTTTGTAAACATTCTCGGCAATCCCAATACCGGTAAATCTACTATCATGAATGCCCTTGTGGGGGAGAAACTGTCAATTATTACATCAAAAGCACAGACCACCAGGCACAGAATAATGGGTATTGTGAATGGCGAAGATTTTCAGATAGTCTATTCTGACACACCCGGTATTCTGAAACCGTCATATAAGCTGCAGGAATCAATGATGGACTTTGTAAAAACGGCTCTGACGGATGCAGATGTTATAATATATGTGACGGATGTTACGGAAAAACCGCTTGCTGAGAAAGAATACCCAGAGAAAATTAAATCATCAGGGATCCCTGTAATAGTTGCAGTGAATAAAATTGACCTTACAAATCAGGAAAAACTGGAAAAAATCGTGGAGATATGGCATGATTTTTTCACTGATTCACCGGTAATTCCGGTTTCTGCACTGAATAAATTCAACCTGGACAGGCTCCTTGATGCAATAATATCACAATTACCCGAAGGCGGGCCTTATTTCCCGAAAGACCAGCTTACCGACAAATATGAAAGATTTTTTGCATCCGAAATAATAAGGGAAAAAATACTTAAGAATTATCAGAAAGAGATACCCTACTGTGTTGAAACTGAAATTGAGAGCTTTAAGGAAGAGGATGGTATACTTAAGATAAGAGCCCTGATTCATGTTGCCAGAGACAGCCAGAAAGGAATAATAATAGGACACAGGGGCCTGATGCTTAAAAAGACTGGCACCGAGGCAAGGCATGATATGGAAGATTTTTTCGGGAAGAAGGTATTTCTCGAACTATATGTCAGGGTTACAAAAGACTGGAGAGATAAGTCCGGCACCCTTAAAAAATTCGGATACCGGTAAAACACCATACATAACATGAGCAGAATAGTTGCCATTGTGGGAAGGCCAAACGTAGGTAAATCGACACTCTTCAACAGACTTACAGAGTCGAGAGATGCAATTGTCGATGAAGTAAGTGGTGTCACCCGTGACCGTAACTATGGGACATGCAATTGGAACGGCATTGATTTCTCGGTGATTGATACGGGCGGTTATGTGGAAAACTCCGATGATATTTTTGAAGAGGAAATCAATAAACAGGTCCATCTTGCCATTGAGGAATCGGATCTCATCATCTTTATGGTTGATGTAACAGCAGGTATACACGAGCTGGATAAATCAATTGCAGATCTGCTGAGGAGATCAAATAAGAAGGTACTGGTGGTGGTAAATAAGGTTGACAACAGCCAGAGACTTATGGAAGCCGCTGAATTCTACCGGATGGGGACGGATCGATATTTCCCGGTAAGTTCAGCTAACGGAAGCGGAACAGGTGATCTGCTGGATGAAATCGTTATCAACCTTCAGGATCTGGCACCTGAAATCATTCCCGAACTTCCGCGTGTAGCAATTGTCGGACGGCCGAACGTGGGAAAATCTTCTCTTGTCAATTCCCTGCTTGGTGAGGAAAGAAATATTGTAACACCGATACCGGGGACAACGCGCGATTCCATATATACGAGGTATAATAAGTTTAACCACGATTTCTATCTTGTTGATACTGCAGGACTGAGAAAGAAAAGCAGGGTTAATGAAGATATAGAATTCTATTCGGTGATGAGAGCTGTCAGGACCATTGAAAATTCCGATGTATGCCTGCTTATGATCGACGCAACCAGAGGGATAGAAGCACAGGATCTGAATATTATTTCACTTATTATCAAAAACAATAAAGGGCTGATTGTAGCTGTCAATAAATGGGATCTGGTCGAAAAAGAAGTCAATACTGCAAAATATTATGAAAAAGAGATCCGCAGTAAAACTGCTCCTTTTACAGACTATGAAATAGTGTTTATTTCGGCAATTAACAAACAGAGGATCCACAGGATACTCGAGCTGATCGATAAAACTAACAAAAACAGAACAAGAAAGATAAGTACAGCAGAGCTCAATTCTGTACTGCTTGATCTGATCAGACAAAATCCTCCGCCATCCCCGAAAGGAAAGAACATTAAAATAAAATATGTTACACAATTACCTACATATTCACCCTCATTTGCGTTTTTTTGTAACCATCCTCAATACATAAAAGAACCATATAAACGTTATATTGAGAACAGGATGCGGGAGAGATTTGAGTTTACAGGTATTCCCGTCAGGATATTTTTCAGAAAAAAATGAGCAGATTTGGTGTGATTTTTGTGCATAATTAAGATAATCCGGAAATATATGAGAACAAAAAAATATATTATCCTTTTCTTTATGATGGCTGTTGCAGCAATCGCCTGCAGAAAAATAGAACAGCTTCCACCCGAACCCAGAATTGAGTTCAGGAATTTTGCAGTTTTTGATACCACTGATATTCTGGGAAATTTATGCAAGGGCGGAAGGCTCACATTTTACTTTGAAGACGGAGACGGTAATCTGGGACTTCCGACACCCGACGGAACTGAATATGATACCACAAATCTTTTCCTTAAGCTTTTCAGGAAGCTGGACGGAATAATGACTGAGGTTCCCGATGATGATATTTTGAAACCTTCCGACTACAGGATACCATATATGGAAAGGACGGGTCAGAATAAGATACTTAAAGGGACTATTTCCATTACTTTCCTGTATCTCTTTTACTTACCTGAATCTACAGATACGGTCAGGTACGATTTCTATCTGAAGGACAGGGAGAATAATATGAGCAATACAGAATCGACAAGCGAGATCTTTCTCTCGGTCAATAATATTTACGAAAAGACCGAATGATCAGAATCTGATACCCATCATGAGGATATCATCCACCTGATCATTATCTCCTTTCCACTCCTCAAAGAATTGTGTGATTTTTGCTTTCTGTTCATCCATTGAAAAGCCCTTTACCTCCTCAACAAGTGTTTTCAGCCGTGCAACCTTCATTTTTTTGCCTTCGTTTCCGCCGAACTGATCCGGCAGGCCGTCGGTAAAGAGGTAAAGTGTATCTCCTTCCCTGAAATAATATTCCTGATCATCAAAGAATTTCTCTGCTACTGATTCTCCTCCTATTGACGACCTGTTGCCTTTGATATAAAGAGACTCTCCCTCCAGCACCACGATAACCGGACGCATTGCAGATGCAAACCTGATATGTCTGGTTTTCAGTCCGATCTCGCAGACTACCATATCCATACCATCATTTGACACTCCCAGCTCAACATTCTGGTTAAGTGTTGAGAAAAGCTGGTTGTCGAGTGTCTTCAGGATCTGGGAAGGACGTGTTATATGCTGCCTGCTTATTATATCCTGTAACAGTGTGGAGCCTATCATTGACATAAAGGCACCGGGTACTCCATGTCCCGTTGAATCTGCACATACAATCATGAATTTGTCATCCCCGAATCTGTCGAACCAGTAAAAATCACCACTGACTATATCGCGTGGTATAAATAGAATAAAGGCATCCCTGAAAGTATCTTTCAGCTTGTTCAGATCGGGAAGAATGCTTGTCTGAATTCGTTTCGCATAACTTATACTGTCTGTTATCTCTACATTCTTCAGTTCAATCTCCCCTTTCTGTTTTACAACTTCTTTTGTCCTTGCATCAAGCTCTGTCTTAAGATACAATTCCAGCTTTTTCTGAGCTTTTTCACGCTGTCGTATTATAAATATCACTACACCCGTCAATGCGCCGGCAGCAACCAGCAAAAACCACCATGTCCTCCAGAAAGGGGTTCTGATGACCAGATCGAAAGAGACTGGTTCGCCCGATAATCCATCCTCATTCACCGAATTCATATTGAATTTAAACTTCCCGTCACGGGGAGATACTATCACTTCCCTTTCAGAACTCCAGTCTGACCAGTCATCATCCCAGTTATCGAGGCGGGTCTGGTAATAAACCCTGTCTGGTTCTTTCAGATTAATACCTACATATCCGATTATTATCTTATAACGTTTATTATAAGGTAAAGTAAATGATTGCCTGTAAGGATAAATTACATCATTTACTGAAATAAAATTAATATTATTCACAGGTGCCAGAGTACTTTTCTGATCCTTTTTCAGATCATAAACAATAAGTCCCTGGGTTGTTCCGATCATTACCTTTCCCCCGGGAGCTTCATACATGGCAGCCGGATTACAGACCCCGCCCCTGGCAAAATCAGTACCATAGGTTTTCATAATACCCGTTGATCTGTCATAACAGGAAAATCCTCTTTCATGTCCGATCCAGATCCTGTTCAGTGAATCTGCAAGAATACTGTAGCAATAATCAGAAAGGAGCCTGTCGGCTCTTGTATAGGATATTACCGAATCACCACGGAATTCGAAAACACCATTTCCGGCGGTAGCTGCCCATATATTCCCGTCATCGCTCTGAAAACAGGATGATATCACATTCATAGTCGGTCCTCTCATTATTCCGCTCCCCGAAATAACTCCCTCTTCAATATCAACCTTGTAGATCCTGTCAGATTTTGTTGCTATTGCAGCAGTACCGTCTTCAAGAAGGCATATCTGGTCAATCCTGTTGTACGGCAGTCCGTTGTTTGTATTAAATCGTGCTTTCAGATTACCGCTTTTCCTGTCAAGTATAATTACACCGTTAAGCGTACCCAGCCACAAAAGGTTTTTATCAGCCTGCACATTCAGGATATAATCTTCTCCGGAGTTTCCCGACCGGTAAACAATACGTTGTAAACCGGATGGTTCCCTAAGATACAAACCGGCTCCTGAGGTTCCGATCCACAAATTCCTGTCATCATCCACATAATAACATGTTATCTCGTTGTTTCCGGTGCTCTTCCTCAGATCGGTAAACGACATGATATTGTTATGATCGGGATTAAAAAGGTAATACCCGGCTGATGTACCAAGAAAATAATGTCCTGCAAGCCTGTTAACATAAATAATATTGCTGGCTTCCGGAGTCATTCCGGGTGAATAGAAGGCCAGAGACAATGAAGGAAGCATTGAAAGGCCTTCTCCGAAATGACCTATCCAGTAGTTACCTTCCTGATCTCTGAATACTGATCTGATATTATTTGCAGGAAGACCGGAATTCTGATCAATGAATCCGGAAGAATACATATCTGCTCCTTCGGGTGATATTCTCAGTCTCAGTACACCTGATCCGTTTGTTGATATCCAGCAAATGTCATCCTGATCTTCATAAATTGCCTGAACATCGAGATAAGCCAGTTCATCACTGCCGGATAAGCGTGAAAGGCTTTTCACCTCCCCGCTCAGATTCAGTTTGTATAAACCGCTGCCGTTCGTTCCGGCCAGATACCAGTCACTGTCCTTAAGTCTCTGAAGAGAAGTAATGCTGGAATAATTAAATCCGCCGACCGTATCCCTTAGCACAAGGGTATCTGACATTATGTTGAAGACCTTAATATATTCCTGTGTTCCTAACAGAAGATCTCCCGATGGTGTAAAAGCAGCGGAAAAGAACATATCTCCTTCCCCGGCCCTGAAGATCTTAACATCTTCCTGATCTGCAGGATCTATCCTGTATATCTCACCTGCCTGCGGAAAAGCCCAGACAGAGCCATCAGGAGCTGTGGCCAGGGCGCTTATGCTCATATTGTTTTGAACAGGAAGCTTATTCAGACCGTTCTTTCCGGTGAAAAATATTGTTCCGTCATTGCATCCGAACCAGAGATTTCCCTGTGAATCTCTTATGCTTGCTGTCGGATAACGGCCGGCAGCTGAATCGGGAAAAGCAACATTATGAAATTCAAATCCGTCAAATTTTGATATCCCCATTCTTGTTCCCACCCATAAATACCCATTGTTATCCTGGTTTATAGTATATACAAAGCCATCCGGGATATTACTTTCATTGCCATAATATCTGAAGCGGTAAGTCTGGGCAAAAACGGAAAGAAACAGAAATGTAAGGCACACGATGGTGCTAAAGATTTTCTTGCGATTAGTTTTAAATATCATATCAGCCACCTTTTATTATTTAGGCTTAACTGCTTTTTTAACTGAAATTTTCGGATTATAAACCGGTATTCCTCCGATAGGTGAGCTGAAATAGGGTAAGGCATCTCCTCTCTGGTTTTCAAGGGTAACCACTACGTTGTTATTCTTTACGAGTTCCCCCTGAGCTTTATAGAACTGAAAGTCAAGAGACGACCCGATTTCAGGAGGTTCTACGGGGATCCTTTCCTCTTCCCAGTTATTTTCGCCAGATACCGATACATTAATCCCCTGTTTATATCTTGATACGACAAGTATATGTCCATCGTTATCCCAGTCAAAATTCCTCTGTCTTATCCATACAACTCCTGTATCGACATAAGGGTAGATATGGGCAACGCTTCTGAAATCATTCCACATACGGAATGTATATTCATAGGTAAATGCATTACCTCCCTCCACCGGAAGGTTGTTTTCCGGGTCACGGCTCATAAAAAACCTGTAAAGGTTTCCGTCATCACCGCTTACTCCTTCAATGACGACCTTGAAAATATATGAATTCCATTTTGCACTGAAATCGCCTGCTGTGGGATTGAATGGTCCGAAAGTAAAGTATTTATTATCATATCTGGCTTCATTTCCAAAAACCCTTGATGCCAGAAGAGTTCCTTCCTTGTAGTTCTTTCCGTTATTCAATCCCCTTGAATCCTGATTCCTGTCCGGATCGACTCCTTTACCGCCATATATCCCGAAATACGTACGGGAATTGAATTCTCCCTGTATCTCATCATGTTCACCTCCGACATCAGGATCGAACACCCTTATATAAAACTGCCCGGTATATTCCCTGGGTATTGTAAAGAAGAAAACCTGGTAGAAATCATCATCTCCCCACGATGTCTCGCCCGACCTGCCGAAGGTCACCAGAAAGGGTATATTTTCCTCCTTGCCAGGCACTGCCTGACCCGACACAATCATTCCCGTGTGCAGACCCTGTAACACTATTGAAAACAGTATTATGAATATGATACTTTTAAATTTCATTGAAACCCCTGATTAATAACTGTCACCATTATGGTTCTGGTATTATAACAATATTCCTGCAAATACATGCTTCTCTGACAACTCCTCCTTCTCCGGGTTCAGCTGTTACAATAAGCTGAACATTATAAGTTCCCGGTTTTAAGAACTTTTTGTTTACCTCCATTCCTGTCGCCACTGTTTCATCACCGAAGTTCCAGTAATATCTGGCTATTTCCCACCCGGGCAGATTGGTTTTATGAGCACTTAATATCACATTATGGCCTGCAACTGCAGTATCGGCTGCAGATATATAAGGTTGTTCACTATCTGTTATTTCCAGATTGTAAGTTTTTTCATTATACATCACCTCGCCCGTAATCAGATTTACGACATCAAGACGTACAAGGTAGGTTCCGGGCCCGGGATAACAATATATGACCGATGAGCCTGTTCCTTTTTTGCCATCACCAAAATGCCATTCATACCGAAAGGGTATTGTGTCATATTTGACTGCATTTTCCTCAACAAGTTCATAACAGTAATTATTTTCTGCAAGAGTATCACAGACTGACTTTCTTATTATTGTTGAAGCAAACCTGTAAATATCATCATTTATCCTTCTGTCAGAGGTAAAAAATCCCGACTGAAGATCTTCTCCTGCAACAAAGGCAAAATCATCAGCAGGTGAATTAACGGGTTCAGCGACAAGTACGGGTTCATACCATCCGTCTGCCGATCTGGACGTATAATAAACATCCAGTCTGCCGGGGCCACCGGGCCGGTCGGATGAGAAATAAAGTCTTCCGGACGGATGGATGAAAGGGAAATTTTCAATGCCAGGTCCATTAATAACCGGTCCCATATTTACAGGTTTACTCCAGTTACCATTTATCAGTTCGCTGTAATAAATATCCGAGTTCCCTTCTCCGCCAGGCATATCGGATGCAAAATACAGGAACCTGCCATTGCTGCTCAGTGAAGGCTGGGCTATATTATATTCATTACTGTTAAAAGGGAAGGGTTTTAACGAAACCAGTTCATTACCATTCAGTTCCGCAGTAAATAATCCGCTGTGATTCCTGTATGTTCTCTTCCTGGTTATCCTGCCTGTTTCTACTTCACTGGTAAACCAGACGCTCTTCCCATCAGAAGCAATACAAAGCGGTCCGCTGTTGAAGAGTTCACTGCGTTCACTCCTCAGCATGACCGGCTTATGGAATTCAGCCGTATCTTTCCCGGTTGCCATATATATATTGTAGATCCTGTTCCCTTCAAAAGACTTACGGTCCCTTACCGAACTGAATCTCCTGTCGGAACAGAAAACGATCCCATCCCTGACAATTACAGGTGATATTTCGCTGAATACGGCATCGTTGAATGACAACCTGGTCACCCTGTAAACAGAAGGCTGCTGGGAATGCAGAGTGCTGATCCCGAGGAACAGGAATGCAATACTGATAATATGTCTCAAACCGGTATGCATAACTAAAAATACTTCGGATTTGCAGCACTCACCCTGGTCCCGAATTCATATCTTAAAACGATCTCACTTGATCCTTTTGAATATGAATTCATCCTGCCCGCCGGATAATCATAAGAGAAACCCAGCATCAGCTGAGGATTGATCTGTATCTGTAAATGAGCCACTGCCACCTGTTCGGTTGTTCTCCATGATCCGCCCACCCAAATAAGATCCGAAAAAATGAAATTAGCGTTTAAGTCAAACTGATTCAGATGATTTATTTTATTCATTGAGTAATCGATCAGCACAGATGGTTTGAACTTAAAAACAGAAGAAAATGATAACAGTGCTCCTGCAGAGATTACGAAATCATATTCACTGAAAGAATGGTATGCCTGCACATTCCCGCTGCCCGTGTTCCTGTAAAAGAGGAAAGACGGAACTGCGAATCCGGCAAAGAGCTTATCTGAAAAATAATATATTCCTGCACCTGCATTGGGGAAAACATAGGATTTATCAGAATCCGGAAAAGCGGGATCAGGTCTGGTGATGCCGGGAATTCCTGTATAATCAGTGTTTGAAAGATCGGCTCCTGCATTCAGCCCGAATGAGATCTTGCCTTTTTTAAGCCGGATATGATATGCATAGACTGCATATATACTTTGAGATCTGGTAACACCATATTGCATAAAACCGGCTCTGATCCCAAGCGCAACCTTATCGTTCTTCATGGGGGCATGGAGAGAAAGGGATTCCATCCTCGGGGCATCGGGTATGCCCATCCACTGGATTCTGTAGGAAAGCAGTGCACTTAATGCATCCCTCGAACCTGCATATGCCGGATTGATCATCAATCCATTGTGAAGATACTGGCTGTAAACGGGATAAGCGGGTATTATCCTTGCCGAATCAGAATTATTCTGTCCGAAGGATCTGCCCGTGACGAGAAAAAACAAAACTATCGATATGGCCGTTAACCTGTACATTTTATACCGTCGTCTTTACCGCTATCCCTTCTCAGTTCCTTCTGAGTATGATGAAGCCGCTTTTGGGAACAACAGTTCCGGTTTTTGGTGATGTGACTTTTAACATATAATAATATGTGCCTTCAGGCAGTTCCATCCCTGCTGAATTTTTCCCATCCCAGTTCTGCCACCTGCTTCCGTTCCTGTTCGATGTTGAATAAACCATTGCCCCGGCTCCGTTCACTATTGTAAGCTCGGCAGTCTGATTGACCAGATCAAGGCCGTTAATGACCAGTGAATCATTAATATTATCACCATTGGGCGATATTCCGCCGGGAATGACAAGCGAAAGAACATTGACATTGATCAGATCTTCAAGCCTGCATTGCCCGTTGGTGATAATCCATTTATATGTGTTCAATCCCGGTGCAATATTCCTTACATAAGTTTCATTTGCATTTATATCGTCAAAATCACCCGAGCCTGATATTAAGCTCCATTCTCCAGTCTCATGTGCAAGAGGCAATGAAGCCTTCAGAGGTAAAAGGTAATCAAATGTCATCAGCGATGTATCACGTCCTGCGTTTATACCGCTTATACGTTTGTAGAATGTTATTGTGACAGAATCCCTGCCAACACATTGCCAGTTTTTTTCTTCCCAGTAAAATTTATATGATACGTCAGGAGAATTGAATGAGGAATCAATGTGTATCATTGTATTGTATGCCGAAGGAACAGACTGTATTACCTGTGGAGGAAAATACCAGGTCCCCACTCCGTCACTGGGAACTGCCGCCAGAGTCACTACCGGGCCACAAACCCCGGCATCCGGACCGGCATAAGTAACAGGAGTCCTGTATACTGTTACTTTCCGAGAACCTGTAAGGGATGTTGCAAAACAACCGTTAGCATCCTGAACAGAAGCCAGCGAGTAATTAAATATTGAAGAAGAACCGGCAACTGCCGGATTACGCCTTATTATCGGATCAGTTGCAGTTATCCCTGTCACGGTGACCTGTGTACCGTTTTCATTATATACCACATTCCACGCCGGAGCACCGGTAAGATTGATCTTCAGACTAACTGACGATCCGCTGCACATCGTTGTATCAGCAATACTGGTTATCGAAGCTACAGGCAGAGGATTAATGTCGATCAGGGCTATCTCAGAAGTGTCTGTACAGCAGTCATTGGGCCCCGACTTTATTATCCTCCTGTACCAAGTTTTTTCGGTTAGAGCTGCTCCCGGTGTGTAATTCTGAAGATTGCCGGAAGCAAGATCCGTCCACGTTGAACCCGAAGTACTGTCCTGCCATACCCACGTCTGTGTATTTCCAGTACCTCCGGTAAGAGGCGTACCGGCTATTTGTCCGGGAATGGTATTATAACATACAGCCGGCCTGTCTGGCGTAATAAGATTGTCTTTTATTGAAGGCAGTACAATAACACGGATCGGATTACTTTCGGAGGAACACATACCGGATGTTACTCTTCTTCTGAAATAAAGTGAAGTTACCAGTGCAGAAGGCTGGTAATCGGGAAGTGTGCCCGAGGCGGTAACAGCTGTATATGCAGAATTATCATCGGAATAATGCCATTGAAATGCATAATCGCCCGGAATATTGGTACCACCTGCCGGGGATCCAGACCGGATGATCCTGTTTGGAACCGATCCGCTACAGATTGTTGTATCAGGACCTGAGCCTGAAATGAGCCTGATCAAATTATTTGTAACAGGCGAATGCACTTTTACTACAGTAATCTTACTCGTGTCACTGCATTTTGCTGATCTGACTATTCTCCGGTACCACACTGAATCGGTAAGTGCGGGTGGTGTAAAAGGTGAGATTACGGAAGCTCTCGTGGTCCAGGTCGCCACTGATGAACTGTCCTGCCACATATAGGTATAGGTACCTGATCCCATCAATGGGGTGCTGCCCGTAAGTGAGGGAGGAGTTGTACCGGCACAGATAGTGGCACCTTCCGAAATAATATTATTTTCAATCCTGAAATGCCTGGTAAGAAGTATCGGTGATCCTGTACTTTTACATACATTATAAGGCCCTGATAAAACAATCCTTCTGAAATATCTTGTTTCAACCGTTGCAAACCGTGATGTATCAGGATTATGAGTCTGAGTACTATTAACACCCGATGCCGGCTGCCATGTACCCGTCGCAGTACTGTCCTGCCAGAGATAAGAATAAATACCGGATCCTCCTGCCGGAATTGTCGCACCCAGAGTATTGAATATCATCCCCTCACAGATTACCGAATCGGGTCGTGAAGTAATATTACCGGTAATTGCCGGCAGAACCGTAACAGTTACGGTCTGACTCTGGCTTATACATCGTCCGGAGGTAACAACCCGGCGGTAATATGTTGTTGCCATAAGAGAAGGAGGATCAAACGAAGGCTGATTTGATGCCGCTCCGGCAGCAACCGGAGCCGTATCCCATCCGCTGTTATCATTATCCTGCCGCCACTGATACTGATATATTCCATTACCATTTGCCGGTCCTGAATTCAAAGGAACAAGAAGGTCCGGATTCTGATTATAACATATTGTGGTATCCTTTCCAACAAGGTTTCCAGTGATCGCAGGCTGGACAATAATATTAACCCATTTGCTTGTATCTGTAAGGGTTGTGGACTGATCAATGATTATTCTTCTTACCCAGAAGGTATTAGCTTCTGTTGCAGCAGGAGTGTAGTCTTTTGTATTTGCACCGGGAATTTCAGCAGGTAACAGAGCAAGGTTATAACTTTTCTGCCATTTATACAGATATGACCCTGACCCTCCGACAGGCAAAGTACCTGTTACCGGTTTGGGCACCACGTCAGAGCAAATAGAATCAGTCTGGTCGCCTGTAACGGATGAACGGATCGAGTTAAAAAGGAAGCCGTTAAGCAATGGCACAAATGAAGTCTGGCTCAGGCCGTTCGTTCCCGATGTTGCACCTGAAGATCCTCCGCTTCTGGTCCCCACAGCACCACCTGTCACTGATTTAATAACATTTCCGGGAAGCGGGATACTGTTGGTTGTAATAAGTCCGCCTCCTCCGCCACCACCGTTCCCTGCTGATACAGTTGTTCCAAGATGATTGCCGCCCTGGCCGCCTCTCGCGGTTATTGTCAATGCCGAAGAAGCTGCAATTGATGAATAACTCTGCAGATATAAAGCAACGGTTCCACCACCACCACCGCCACCGGCTCCTGCTTCCCCTGAAGCTGAACCGGGATGCAATCCGTCTGCAAGAATACTGTGATTATTACCTTTGAGAGTATCACAAATCAATATTACCATTCCCCCTCCGTTACCACCGGGAACAGGAATGCCACCCGTAATATATGTTGATGATCCTCCTCCTCCTCCGAGAAACATTCCACCGTTCAGGCCAGTGCTTACGACATTCTTACCTCCCTCACCTCCGGTTAAAGGAGGAATACATGTTGAAGATTCCCTGCCTCCAAGCCCCCCTGTCCCATAATTGGCACCTCCTCCACCACCTGAGAATTTCCCGTTTCCCCCACCACCACCCGTGAAGTTTGCTCCCTTCCCTTTTACAAATCCGGGATAAATTGAAGGATAAGGTATTGCTCCTGCATTAGCCCGTATAGCCAGTCCTTCCCCCTTGAATCCGGAACTGTCGGTACCAGCTGCAAAAACATATTTATCAAGTTTAGATACATTTGTTGTTGCACATATCCCTTTCCCTGCAGTTATATCTCCTCCCTTAAACCCTTTGCCTGAAACATCTATATCGGCATTCAGAGAAAGGGTCCGTCCTATTATTGCCGTCAGCACACCTCCTGTCTTGGTAACGCTGTCCCAGGGCTGGCAGGTAAGCACAGCATCAACGACGGCAGCATTATATGAAGGTACTTTTATGATCTGAACTCCGCATTCCAGATCAAATGTACTGTTCAGGATATTATTTCTGAATACTATGGTGTTTGTGGCATCATCAACAGAAAGGATTGTAAGGAATTCATGTTTACCAGGCTTGCCGTAGGATGCATATGCAGTACCATAAGTAGTTGCTTCCGAAGCATATATCCTTGCACCTTTCATCTGTATAAGAAGAACAGTGTCACGAGCACTGAACTGATCGAACTGTGCTTCATCATTAATAATCACAAAGTCCGCACCTATGGAGCTTACACTGGCATACTTATTAATAATACCACTTATTTTTGTCTGGGAAAATAAGGATACACCTGAAAAACAAATAAGTACACAGCTAAATATTAGATATTTACTAATACCTTGTAACTTTCCTGCCATCAATACCTTTTATCAACCGCTAATATAATTAAATAATTTAATTATTCAATACAGGTCTTTAAAAGGTTCTCCCGGTTTTTCAACAGTGAAAATCAGAGGAAATTCAACGAAGAATGTTGTGCCTTTCCCCGCTTCTGATTCAAACCAAACCCTTCCGCTGGCTCCTTCAACATATCTTTTCACAATTGAAAGTCCAAGACCGGTTCCGGATGATTTGGTGGTAAAATTGGGTGTGAACATTTTTGCTCTTATGGATTCAGGTATACCGCTTCCGTTATCAGACACTGAAACGGTTACTTTGTTCCTGTCGACACGCAGTCCTACTTTGATCAGACCTTTTCTGGCAGGAGGAATTGCCTGAATACTGTTTTTGAACAGATTTGAGAAGATCCCGTTAAGTTGTTCCCTGTCAGCATAGATGATAACATTCTTTTCCGGAGGCCAGCTCACATCAAAAGATATATTATCGGTATTCCTGAACAGTTCGAGTGTTGTTCGCATCTGCTCAAGAAGGTCTACCTCGACAGGATTTGCCCCTGGCATTTTTGCAAATGAAGAAAATGCGGATGCAATGTTTGAAAGATTGTCTATATATTCAATCTGATTCCTTGCGAAAGTTTCCAGCTTCTCACCAAAACCGGGAATATTATCATTCCAGGATTTTTGCAGCTGCTGTACGTTGAGCTTCATTGGTGTAAGCGGATTCTTGATTTCATGCGCGATCTGTTTTGCCATTTCCCTCCAGGCATATTCTCTTTCAGAATTTGCCAGCTTATGTACACTCTCCTCAAGCTCATCTACCATTATATTGTACTGGTTTACCAGATCTCCGATTTCATCATTACCACGGTATTTGAGATGTTCGCTTTTCCTTCCCAGCTTAACGGATGCAAGACCCTCGCTCAGCATTGAAAGGGGAGATGTAAGTCTTCCGCTTATGAAAACACCGAATGCCATTGTAATGACCACTATCAGTAATGTGAAATTGATAATGGCAACTATCAGATTGGATATCTCCTTCGCCAGAAGGCTCTGCATCCTGAAATAGGGCAGATTGAGATATGTCAGGACATGTTTTTCGTTATTATAGAATGGCACATAAGCTGAAATATATTTCATGTTACCCAGACTCTCTGTCTGGATATATTCGCTTTTCGTAAGGTCTGCCACATTCATAAAAGCCATCATGTCCATTCTGTGACTGGCAAGGTCCCTGAAAAAGAGTTCGGGACGGGAAGTCGCCATGAGATATCCGTTCAGGTCGTAAAGATTAATATCAGTATTGAATATATTGGAGAGATTAATCAGCAGTTCATTCAGGGATGCATTGTTAGCGTTGCGCCAGTTGGGCGTCAGGTGTCTTTCCGTCGATATTTCATTTTCAAGCTCGATATAGATAGAATTAAGCTTTTCCTTTATATTTTCATAATGGTTCGACTGGAATTCCCTCACCGTAAGAGATGCTACAGCACTTCCCACAAGAATGAACGAAAAAAGCAATATTCCTGTAAAAGAGAGCTGAAGCTTCTGCCGGAAATTCAGGTTCATGATCCCTCCTGGTGACGGATGCAGGAAAAAAACCAGAATCAGATTGACCACAAGAAAGGTAAATGCAAAAAGATAGGCGAATGATATTATCATATTTCCTGCATTCAGCAGGGGTCTGCTTATCATTACAGTTGCATTTCCGTTCCTGTAAAGGATGTGTCTGAATCCTTCATCATCAAATATCCGGTAATCGGAATTCTCATCAACATATTCTTCATCGGCCTTGTTATAGGGAAAGTCGCCATGGTTAAGAATAATTGATCCGTTCAGATATTTGGCGAAGGAATAATTTTTCAATCCTGAATATCCATGGAACCTTTTATCAAGCAGCAATTCTGAATAACCGGGCTGAAATACATTGATATCCCCGTAAAGTTCAATAAAAAGTCCGTTGGAAGTCCCTTTGCTGGTTGTGTAAAATACTCTTCCTATATAGTAAGGACGGGCTCCCTGGTTATCTATAAAATAGAATTGGGTACCTGTAAGCGGATATCCGTATTTGTTAACACGCTCATCAAAAAATGTATAACAATCCTGAAAACTATTTTCTCCGGGGCCGATTCTTATCATCTGTCCCTGTCTGCACAGATATACATTTACATTGAAATTGCCCCAGTATCCATTGAAGTAATTATTATTCAGATAACCCGAAATAGTGTTGAAATCACCTCTTTCAAACAATTCTACGTTCATCATACGGGCCAGAAGGGTATCTCTTTGAAGGACCGGCCACATGTCGAGCAAAAGGTGCTCCGCTTCAGGATCGTTTTCGGTCGATAAGGACAGGGCATGAACTTTCAGGTTTTCATTTGTTTTTTTCTCCGAGAAAGCAGTGATGATAATAAGTGAATAAATGCCTGCTATCAGTGAAAATAATACAGAGATACTCAGTTTTCCGGTTTTTTTACCCTGAATGATCCATACGACTGCTATAATGCCGGCCCAAAGGAACAATAGTGCCGGCATTGATACCCTGTCGCGGAATGTAAAAGCAACTATCAGTGCTGCCGAGACAAGCAGAGAGGGAACCATTTTCCCTGGTTCAGGCTGACCTCCGGTCTGAAATGCCTTAATGATGAAAGAGACCGGCAGGAGAAGCAATAACAATATGGAGATAAAACCTGTCGCACTGTACAGACTTAAATCCAGGACTTTATATGTCTCAAAGTTGATATTAGAGTTCGATACCAGCCTGCTGAATACGAAATGAAAGAGGCAGATAAGGAATGCTCCCGTAACAAACAGCGCTCCTGATACGAGATGTCCTGTTAAAGTCCTTTCAGCATATATCTCATAAACAGGCATATACCTGTAAAAGACATAAGCAAAAAATCCCGACAGGATACTTAAGATCATAAAATGACCAAGCGAAGGGATAAAACTATTAAGTGAAAATATATAAGGGGAGAAGAGTGCTGTCCTGAAAATAACAGAAGGCTGTCTGACAAAAAGAATAAAAAGGTATAAGATAAGGTAGATCAGAAAACAGCCCACAACACCTGCCCTGCTTATGTTCCTGGCGGCCATGGAACTGACAATTTCAACTGACAGCAGCAGTATCATAAGAAAAAATGCACCCCAGAGGATCAGCGGTATGAAAATATAGGGAGTATTAATGCCCTTTGCCGGAAAGACAAGTGAGAAGAGAAAATCTCCGTTCCTGTTAAAGACATCATTACCGTTTTCCGTTTTTCGTGTACTGAAAGTTACATCGGGCGGAAATCCGAAATCCTTTGGGAAACCACTTTTGACTATATCGTTCTCAAAACCGTAATCAGTCCTTACCCTGAGCAGACCGATTATTCTTTCATTACCTTCTTCGATCTTCAGAGGGAGGAACCATCCATTCTGCATAAAGATCAGAGGACGCGAAATAATGGTTTCATCCTGCAGGAGTACAGGTACATCGAAACTGTTATCAGACCAGTGAACAAGCCTCCGGTCTATATACTGAAGTATTGTTATACCATTCCCGGAAGCTATGGTAAATATCCTGTTTTCGGATACTGAACCGTGAGGTTCTCCTTTACCCATTATCAGACGGAGATCATTCAGACAATCCTCCATTATTTTTTCCTTTTCGTGGAGGATCCTTGTGAATCTCTTGGTTCTGAATCTGCTTTCCGACGAACCCTGGTAAATCATCTGTGTGAGCACTGCTGCTGCACCCAGAACAATTGTAAGGATCGCCAGGATAAACCGTCCCCTTTTTTCTTTCATATCTTATTTGCCTTTATTCATGGTGATAGGGATATCCCCTGATAATGGAAAAAGCCCGGTAAAGTTGTTCGAAGAATATTAACCTTACGAGCTGATGAGGAAATGTCATTTTCGAGAGTGAGATTTTCATATCTGCCCTGGTATATACTTCCTCTGAAAAACCCCATGCTCCTCCTGTAACAAACAACAATCTTTTCCCGGATTGCATTAATCTGTTCTCCATCCAGGAAGCAAATTCAATTGTCCTGAATTCCTTTCCGCGCTCATCAAGCAGAGTCACATAGTCTGTCTCACGTATCTGTTCAAGAATTTTCCTTCCCTCCTTTTCCCTGATCTCCTGCCCGGTCATATTACGGGTATTCCTGATATCGGGTACTGTAATTATCTCCAGCCCGCAACTCTTTCTTATTCTTTCCGTATATATTTCAATACCATCAGCAACATACTTCTCATTTGTTTTTCCGGTCTGTAAAAAGGCAATTTTCATGATTGGCCCGACTTTTGTATGAAGATAGCTGCGATGCTAACCTGCAAAAATATAATTAAAAACGTGCTCACACAATTATAATTATATTGATAAGGCAGAACGGATTATATTTTAGGAAAATAGTTAAATTTGTGGTGAAATGAATTTGAAAGTCAGCAAAACATTAACAGATGGATCTTAAGAACCTTGCTTCAATACTTGTACTGGCTCTTTTATGCACAGTGATCCAGGCACAGGATCAGCAGAGGATTCCGCCGGGTATTTCCATGGCAATCAAAGCCGGGAATGCAGGCGAGATGGCAAAGTACATGAACTCAACCGTTGAATTGCTCCTTCTTGGTAAGGAAGATTTCTATAAAAAGAATGTAGCAGAAACCATTCTGAAGGATTTCTTTGCAACTTATCAGACAAAAGATTTTATTATCAGGCATCAGGGAGCAAAAAACGAAGCACAGTATGCTATCGGGAATCTTAAAACTGAAAAGGGTGATTTCAGGGTCTATTTCCTTTTAAAAAAGGTTGACCAGGAATTACTGATCCATACTATCAGGATAGAATCGGAAGATGGAAAATAAAATCCTGAGAGAATTTATTAACAGATTTATAGAAGAAGACATTGGCGACGGTGATCATTCTTCGCTGGCATGTATACCACCTGAGGCAAACGGGAAAGCCCGCCTTCTGATAAAAGAAAACGGAATACTCGCCGGTATAAGGGTAGCTGTGGAAATCTTCAGGATATTCGACGAAGACCTGAATTGTGAGATAATCAGGCACGATGGTGAAAAGATTGTTCCCGGGGATACAGGATTCATTATAAACGGCAGCCAGCAAAGTATCCTGAAGTCGGAACGGCTCATCCTCAATATTATACAGCGTATGAGCGGCATAGCGACCAGTACAAACCAATATGTCAGACGTATTGAAGGTACGGGAGCAAAGATCCTTGATACCAGGAAAACCTCACCTGGAATGAGAATGCTTGAAAAGGAAGCCGTCAGGATCGGAGGAGGAATAAACCACAGAATGGGATTGTACGATATGATAATGCTGAAGGATAATCATATTGTTTATGCCGGAAGTATTGAAAAAGCCATTGAAAAAACCCGGCAATATCTTGAAAGGACCGGCAGGGACCTGAAAATTGAGATTGAAGCCAGCAACATTGATGATGTAAGAAGGATATTAAACTACGGAGGTATCCACAGAATAATGCTTGATAATTTCAGCGTTAACGATACGCGTATTGCGGTGGAGATGATCGCCGGAAGATATGAAACCGAATCATCCGGCGGTATTAATCTGGAAACGGTAAGATCCTATGCCGAATGCGGTGTTGATTTCATTTCAGTAGGTGCCATAACTCACCATATCAGGAGTCTTGATATAAGCCTTGATGCATTTTAATTAAATATCCTGACCACTGGCTGCAGAAATCCGCTTATATCCCTGCTTACAAATTAAATTTTTTTTGTTTACTTTTGGGGCCACAATAAATGACAATGAAATATTCATGGATCATTTTAACGTTGCTGATCCTGCTACCGGGATGCAGAGAAGAAGAACAGGATATTTATCTGACTCCGGAAAAAGCACACTATTATTTCGGTAAGATCGAAGAGGCTTGCAGAAAAGACAATGGCAGGCTTTGGGGAAGCAATATATACGGACCTCTTATGTTTATTGACCGGCCCACAAGAAAGATGGTTACTAACTATCCCGACAAAGACGGTCTTCTGAGAGAAAAAGACGGTATTTATACAGGCCTCTATCCGAGGGAACTGATAATATTTAACACGGCTTCCCGGTATGGCAGCACATTATACGGTATTGCCCCTCTTCCCGGCGAGGAAGATGAATTCAGAATAATCACACGGGCACTTCACAGCCTGCTTCACAGATTCCATGATTCAACAGGGTATACATCATCAGGGTTTAATACACCGAATATGGACGAAAAAAATGCAAGGCTCTGGCTCAAACTGGAGTGGAAAGCATTACGGAAAGCCATTGAGTCAGAAGGTGCTGAAGAACAGGTGGCAGTAAGGGATGCCCTGATATTCAGGGGAGCAAATCATGAATTATACCCGGCTTATATAAAAGACCAGATAAGGTTTGAGAATTATGAGGGTCTTGCCACTTTCACCCAGCTTATGCTCGGCACCAGTTCGGAAGAAGAATTTAAATCAAAACTGCTTGAGACACTGGACAGATTTTACTCTTTCCTTTCATATTCAAGATCATACGGATCAATCCACGGTGCACTCTATGCAACTCTTATGTACCGGAAAGGGTTTGACTTTAAAACGATAAAGTCAGAAGATGTGGATCTTGGTGAACAGGTCAGACAACTATATGACATTACACTTCCGTCAGTATGCCGTGATATAGCCGGAAGCCTTGCCTTTAACTATGAGCTTGATGTAATAAAGCAGGAGGAAGCGGAAAGAGAAGCGGAGATCAACCAAAGGATAGACAGGATTGTAAGTACATTCACAGACAAACCCGTGGTATACTTTGAACTGGTAAGCCCGTATTTCGATTTCGAGCCTGAAGATATAAGACCCCTGGCATCACACGGAACTCTTTATGAAAAGATAAGGATCTCTGATAACTGGGGCAAGCTGACAGTTGATAAGGGTGGATGCCTGGTATCAGCTAACCTTAAATACCTTCGCGTAACTGCAAAAGGTTTTGAAACCGGCCGGAACAGAATCGAAGGTGAAGGCTGGCACCTTATAATGAATAATGACTGGGAAGTCATTCAGGTGGAAGAAAACTATTTTATTAGAAAGCTGACTCCCTGATCAGTCAAGTTCATGCAATCTGTCTTCAAGAGATCTGATCTTTTGCTCGGCATCAGATCTCTTTTTCCTTTCATTTTCCAGAACTGATGCAGGTGCGTTCTGAACAAAACGCTCGTTGTTAAGCTTCTTCATCACCGATTCAAGGAATCCCCTGTAATAAATGAGATCCGCTTTAATCTTCCTTATTTCTTCTTCTACATTCAGGTTATCTCCAAGCGGGACATAATACTCAGTGGTACCTATCAGGAATGATGCGGCTCCCTCCGGTTTTGTATTTACCTTTATAACATCTGAAAGATTACAGAGTCTGGCAATCACAGGATTAAACTCATCATCCGGATTATCCCGGGATGCCCCTACATAAAGAACTATTTTTTCTTTATTGGATATTTCTTTCTCCTTCCTTAATGACCGTATTGCGGTTACAGTCTCTTTTACCCTTTCAAATCCCGAGATCAGCTCCTTATTGTATTTTTTTGGTTCGGGCATTCGGCTGACCATAATGCTTTCGCCCTCTTTTCTTTCTGTAAGAAGCTGCCATATTTCCTCTGTTATAAAAGGCATAAAAGGATGAATGAGCCTCAGCAGAGTATCAAAGAAATATATTGTAGCATCCAGGGTAACTTTATCAACAGGTTTCTGATAATCCGGTTTGATTATTTCGAGGTACCAGCCTGAAAAATCGTCCCAGAACAGTTTGTAAACTGCCATAAGGGCTTCTGATATCCTGAATCTTCTGAAATCAGAATCTATACCCGATATTCCCTTCTTCAGGGTCTCGTTCATCCATTTCACAGCCAGGGCAGACGATACGGGCTGGTCTGTTTCATGACTTACAGTCCAGCTTTTTACAAGGCGGAATGCATTCCATATTTTATTTGCAAAGTTCCTGCCCTGCTCCGGCAGCGAATCATCATAAAGCAGATCATTTCCGGCAGGGGAACAGAGCAGCATTCCTACCCTTACACCGTCAGCACCGTATTTCGCGATAAGTTCGAGTGGTTCGGGTGAATTGCCGAGAGATTTGGACATCTTCCTCCTTTGCTGGTCGCGTACAAGCCCCGTAAGATAAACATTATGGAAAGGCTTGTCACCTTTATATTCATAACCTGCCATTATCATTCTGGCCACCCAGAAGAAGAGGATCTCCGGTGCTGTAATAAGGTCATTGGTAGGATAATAATATCTGAGGTCCGGATTATCCGGCTGGTTTATACCGTCGAATGAAGTAATCGGCCATAACCATGATGAGAACCAGGTATCAAGGACATCCTCATCCTGCCTGAGGTCTGTGGATTGAAGAGCGGGATTCCCGCTGTTACGGCGTGCCTGTTCAAGTGCATCCGATTCATTAAGTGCCACAACCAGTTCACCGTCATTGTAATACCAGGCCGGTATCCTGTGTCCCCACCATAGCTGCCGGCTGATACACCAGTCATGTACATTCTCCATCCAGTGGCGGTAAAGGTTTTTGAATTTAGCAGGATGAAGATGTATATCACCATTTAAAACAGCATTGAGTGCAGGCCGGGCTATTTCTTTCATCTTAAGAAACCACTGTGTCGAAAGCTTGGGTTCTATCACTGCATGTGTCCTTTCCGAACGGCCGATCTTGTTTTTATACGGAAGCACCTTGACCAGACACTCTCTTTTTTTAAGTTCCTGTTCGGCAAGATCCCTGGCTGCAAACCTGTCTGCTCCCACAAATAATCCGGCTGCTTTGCTCAGTGTTCCGTCATCATTAAAGATATCAACAGAAGGAAGCTTGTGTTTCAACCCTATTTCATAATCATTTATATCGTGAGCCGGAGTTATCTTGAGACAGCCTGTGCCGAACTCCATGTCGACATATTCATCAAAAATAAACGGCACCTCACGGTTTACCATAGGTACAATGACCTTACGGCCCCTGAGATGCTGATAGCGTTTGTCTGCCGGATTTGCACAGACCGCGGTATCGCCAAGTATCGTTTCGGGTCGTGTTGTGGCAACAGTCACATAATCATTCCATCCAACTACCTTGTACTTTACATAATAAAGTTTAGACTGTTCTTCTGTAAAATAAACCTCTTCGTCAGATACGGCAGTCTGTGCCTGCGGATCCCAGTTCACCATTCTTACACCCCGATATATATATCCCTTATTGTACAGATCGGCAAAGACCTTTATAACTGACTCATATCTCTTGTCATCCATGGTGAACAGAGTCCTGTCCCAGTCGCATGAAGCTCCCAGCTTCTTAAGCTGTTCAAGTATAATGCCACCGTGCTTATGTGTCCAGTCCCAGGCATGTTCCAGAAATTCCTCCCTGGTAAGACTTCTTTTCTCTATTCCCCGACTTCTCAACATCGCAACAACTTTTGCCTCGGTGGCTATCGATGCATGATCGGTACCGGGAACCCAGCATGCATTCTTCCCCGACATCCTTGCCCTGCGTATCAGAACATCCTGGATAGTGTTGTTAAGCATATGTCCCATATGGAGCACACCTGTCACATTGGGAGGAGGAATTACTATTGTATAAGGTTCTCTGTCATCCGGGATACTTTTAAAAAGTCCCAGCTTCATCCAGTACCCGTACCATTTGTCTTCCGTCCTGGAAGGTTCGTATCTTGAAGGTATCTCCATGTGTAATGTAGTGATTAGATGGGCTTATTGATCTGCAAAAATAGAAATTATTATCAAATCAAAGCAGGTGCCGTTATGTTGTTATTTAATCTACGTATTAATCTACGTATT
>CAYQZL010000013.1:0-41005 GCA_964421975.1 uncultured Rikenellaceae bacterium | reverse complement strand
ACACCCTATCCTACACTCTTTCCCTACACGACGCTCTTCCGATCTGAGTATATGTCCCTTCAGACATTTATACAAGGTTCCTCAGGTTAAAAGGTGAGGATGTGATCTCAATATGCGGCTCTGATGAGCACGGAGTTCCGATAACACTGAAAGCCAGGAAAGAAGGTGTCAGTCCTCAGGAAATAGTTGACAGATATCATGCAATCAACAAAAAAGCATTTGAAGACTTCGGGATAGCATTTGATATATACTCGCGTACTTCCAATAAGATCCATTATGAAACTGCTTCCGAATTCTTCCTGAAGCTTTACAATAAGGGAGAATTCACCGAAAAAAGTTCAGAGCAGTATTATGATGAAGAAGCAGGAACATTTCTTGCCGACCGTTATATAATGGGAACCTGTCCTCATTGCGGTAATGAAAGTGCTTACGGAGACCAGTGCGAAAGATGTGGCACTTCACTGAGTCCCTCCGAGCTTCTTAATCCCCATTCTACTATCAGCGGCAGCAAGCCTGTGATGAAAGATACCCTTCACTGGTACCTGCCTCTGGATAAATATGAGCCATGGCTGAAAAAATGGATACTTGAAGATCATAAAGAGTGGAAAACAAATGTTTATGGCCAGTGTAAATCATGGCTCGATCAGGGTCTGCAGCCAAGAGCAGTAAGCCGTGATCTTGACTGGGGTGTTCCTGTTCCTGTCAGGAATGCAACAGGAAAGGTTCTTTATGTCTGGTTCGATGCCCCGATCGGCTATATATCAGCAACCAGGGAACTTACTTCCGACTGGGAAAAATACTGGAAAGACAGTGAAACCAAAATGGTCCATTTTATAGGAAAGGATAATATTGTTTTTCACTGCATTATATTTCCTGTGATGTTAAAAGCTGAAGGAAGCTATATCCTGCCCGACAATGTACCTGCAAATGAATTCCTGAATCTCGAAAATGACAAGATCTCCACTTCCAGGAACTGGGCTGTATGGCTTCATGAGTATCTTACCGATTTTCCGGACAAACAGGATTCCCTGAGATATTCACTCTGTGCAAGTGCACCTGAAACGAAGGACAATGATTTTACGTGGAAAGATTTCCAGGCCCGTAACAACAATGAACTGGTAGCCATTCTCGGTAACTTTGTGAACAGAACTCTGGTGCTCACAAATAATTACTATGAAGGCAGGGTACCTGAAAGAGCCCGGACAACACCTGAAGATGATGTGATATTCAAAGAGATCAGGCAGATAAGTGAAAATGTAGAAACAGCTCTGCAGACTTACAGGTTCAGGGAAGCTCTGAAAGAAGCCATGAACCTGGCAAGGCTGGGGAATAAGTTCCTTGCTGAATCTGAACCCTGGAAAGTAATAAAAACCGATCCGGAGAGAGTTAAAACAATTATGAATATTGCCCTTCAGATAACTGCAAATCTTGCTATCGTGCTTGAACCTTTTCTTCCTTTTTCAATGGAAAAGCTCAGGAACTGGCTGAACATGGGTAAGCCCGGCTGGGAAAATGCTGGCAATACGGATACACTCAAGGCAGGTCACCTGATCAGTAAACCCGGATTACTTTTCGAGAAGATTGAGGATGATGCCATCAGCAGGCAGATCGAAAAACTATTGTTAACTAAAAAAACCAATGAATCTGCAATGGAAAAGGTTGCTCCCGAAAAGGATCCTGTCTCGTTTGATGAGTTTTCAAGGATGGATATACGAACAGCCACCGTACTCGAAGCAGAGAAGGTTCCCAGAACAGTCAAACTGCTTAAGCTGAAGATCGATACGGGTATTGATATACGTACAATAGTGTCAGGAATTGCAGAATATTATGAACCTGAATCGCTTATCGGGAAACAGATATCCATCGTGGCGAATCTTGAACCCAGGAAGATCAAGGGAATTGAATCGAAAGGGATGATCCTGATGGCTGAAGACAGGAATGGCCGTCTTGTACTTGTATCACCGGCTGAAAATGTGAATAACGGGAGTTTGATAAAATAGTGTCAGATCTTCCTTACCCAGGTTCCTGGAAATTTATTAACCAGGCTTTCCTTTTTTTCAATTGCAGTCGAAAGGTCCTTACATCTCATGGCACTTACTCTGAAGAATCCATTGGCTGCCGTAACGACTTCAGGGGTAAATCCTTCCACCTTAAGAAGCTCTGCCTGCTGATCAGCATTTTCCCTTAACCTGAAACTGCCTGTTATAAGGTGATAATTACCTCCTTCAGGTTGAACAGGAGATGCCGCGGGAGTGACCACCTGACCAGCCTGCGGGGATTCATCTGATTTAAGCTCTGCAGTTTTATCAGTTTCTCCTGTAAGTGCTGAATCAACTTTAATATCAGGATAAATGACCTTTTCAGGTTCAGATTTTATTATCGGATTAAGTGTTGTCGTTTCAAGCCTCGGTTTGAAGATACTGGTCTTAAGAGGAACAAGGGTTGCCAAAGCAACCAGGGGAACAATTATTGCTGCTCTCCATAAAAAAGTACGGGTATCATGGCTGCGCTCAGTATCCTTATCAATATGCTTTGTTATTCTCTTCCTTACATCATAGTTCGCTGCCGGAGAGAACTGGTATGATTCAAGACCGAAGGAACGGGGATTATAATTAACAGTCCTGTCAGGTTCAAACTGAATACTCCCTTCATGATTTACGGAAAATATCCCGATGTTGTCAAAAACCACCTTCTCACCCTTTTCAATTCTCTTCCTGACACCTGATATGAATTCTTCGATCAGGTTCACCGAATCATTGAATGATATTCCCGAATGTGTTGAGATCCTTCCTGCAAGAAGACCATCATTATTCCTCAGATTCCTGTTGAATGAGATCTGTTTCAGGGGCGGATAAAAAGTGGATGTGACTTTATCTATACGCGCAGAGACATAATTCCCGATAAATCCGCCGAAACCCGGCACAATGACACAGTCATGGCTGAATAACAGTTCCCGTATGAAAGGTGTAATATCCATTTCAGATTTTAACTTCCATTACAAAAATAAGAAAAATCTTTTAACATCGGAATAAAATAAAATATAATCTGAAACCCTCTTCAAATCTCTGTGTATCCTCTGTGTCTCTCTCCCGCTTAGAGCGGGACAAGTTGTGTAAGTTCTAAATTTGTTTTTGTTACACAGAGTTCCACAGAGGATTCACAGAGGGACACAGAGAATGTCATTTAGAAGTCCGGGTAACCGGGATAAGCATAAAATCACTATCTTCGTAATTCGAAAAATCTGTTCTGATGAGAGAAATAGAGATGGTCGACCTGAAGGCCCAATACGGGAAATTAGCCCCGGAAATTGATAATGCAATAAAATCAGTTCTTAATTCAACAGCCTTCATCAAAGGCCCCGATGTAAAACAATTTGAAGAAGATCTCCGTAAATACCTGGGAGCCGGCCATGTTATTTCGTGTGCCAACGGTACTGATGCCTTGCAGATTGCAATGATGGCGCTGGGCATGAAACCGGGGGATGAGGTAATCACTACCAATTTCACATTTATAGCCACCGTCGAAGTTGTTGCACTTCTCGGATTAAAGCTTGTACTTGTCGATCCCGATCCGTACACATATAATATTTCTGTTGATGCTGTACGGAAAGCAATTACTCCAAAGACAAAAGCTATTGTGCCGGTTCACCTTTTCGGACAATGTGCCGACATGGAGAGCCTTCTGAGCCTGGCAAAGGAGAATGACCTCTTTATTATTGAGGATGGTGCCCAGGCTACAGGCGCTGATTACATCTTTCCTGAAGGTAAGAAGAAGAAGGCAGGAACCATAGGTACTATAGGTACGACATCATTCTTTCCTTCAAAAAACCTGGGATGCTATGGCGATGGAGGTGCTTTATATACAAATGACGAAGATCTGGCCAGAAAGATAAGGAGCATAGCCAACCACGGAATGAAGGTGAAATACCATCACGATGATATAGGTGTAAATTCAAGGCTTGATACTA
The DNA here is from genome assembly GCA_964421975.1 of uncultured Rikenellaceae bacterium. Classification (GTDB taxonomy): domain Bacteria; phylum Bacteroidota; class Bacteroidia; order Bacteroidales; family VadinHA17; genus LD21. The sequence continues at coordinate 37,038 of CAYQZL010000013.1, read as the reverse complement.
TACAGGCAGCCATTCTGAATGTAAAGCTGAAATACCTGGATCAGTTCAATAAATCAAGAATATCTGCCGCAGATTATTATGATGAAGCTTTTGCAGGATGCAGTTCGCTCATCACTCCTGTACGAAGCCGGTTTTCAACACATATATTTCATCAGTATACACTAAGGGTAAGGGATGGAAAAAGGGATGGCCTCAGGAAATATCTTGCGGATAAAAATATCCCGTCAATGGTTTATTATCCCGGACCGCTTCATTCACAAAATGCCTACAGGTATCTTGGTTACGCGGAAAACGACTTCCCGGTAACATCGGAATTATGCAGTGAAGTACTTTCACTGCCGATGCATCCCGATCTCGAACAGGAACAACTTGACTATATCTCCGTAAACGTTCTGGAATATTTTAATAATGTATAAAAATTATGAATAAGGAATTCTTTGCCCATGAAACTGCTGTTATCGATGAAGGATGTAAAATTGGCGCAGGAACGAAAATATGGCATTTCAGCCATATTATGACCGGTGCCGAAATAGGAGAAAACTGTAATATCGGTCAGAATGTGGTCGTTTCCCCCGGAGTCAAGCTCGGGAAAAATGTCAAGGTCCAGAATAATGTCTCAATATATACCGGAGTTATTTGTGATGATGATGTTTTCCTTGGCCCTTCGATGGTATTTACAAATATTACAAATCCGAGAAGCCGGATAATACGTAAGGACAGCTATGAGACAACGATAGTGGAGAAAGGGGCTTCAATAGGGGCAAATGCCACAATTGTCTGCGGCAACATCATAGGCCGGTTTGCTTTCGTGGGAGCAGGAGCCGTTGTTACAAAAGATGTCAGACCATATTCGCTGGTTGTGGGTAATCCTGCCAGACAGACAGGATGGATGAGCGAATACGGCCATAAGCTTAAGTTCGATGCACAGGGTTATGCCGTCTGTCCGGAAAGCCTGGAAAGATACCGGCTTGAAAATGATGTAGTTATTAAAATATCAAAACAGGAACAATAATAATCAGTGAAATAATATGAATCCGGATCCCAAAAATTTCGGCCTGATAGGTGTCGCAGGATATATAGCTGTCAGACATCTGAAAGCCATCAAAGAAACAGGAAATAACCTTCTCGCAACTCTTGATCCTTTTGACAGTGTGGGGCTTCTCGACAGTTACTTTCCCAAAAGTGATTTTTTCGTTGAGTTTGAACGTTTCGACAGGCATTTTGACAAGCTCAAGAGATCAGGAACAAAGATCGATTATGTAAGTATATGTTCACCAAATTACCTTCACGACTCACATATAAGGTTTGCATTAAGGCACGGGGCTGATGCGATCTGCGAAAAACCGATCGTACTTAATCCATGGAATGTGGATGCACTTCAGGTAATAGAAAACGAAACGGGGCACAGGATCAATACGGTCCTCCAGCTCAGGCTGCATCCTAAAATTGCTGAACTGAAGAATAAGATCGAAAACGGCCCGAAAGATAAAGTATATGATGTTGATCTTACTTATATCACCAGCCGCGGGAACTGGTATTATATATCATGGAAAGGAGATATACAGAAATCAGGTGGCGTGGCCACAAACATAGGCATACACTTCTTTGACATGCTCGGCTGGATATTCGGGGAAGTAAAAAACAATGTTGTGAATATCTCCGAATATAATAAAGCCGGTGGTTACCTTGAGCTTAAGAATGCCAGGGTAAGATGGTTCCTGAGCCTGGATTTCAATGATATCCCGAAGGAATTTAAGGAAAAGGGTCAAAGGACATTCAGGTCTGTTACAGTGGAAGGAGAAGAAGTTGAGTTCAGCGAAGGCTTTACAGATCTTCACACAGCCACATACAGGGAAATAATTGAAGGTCGCGGATTCGGACTGGATGAAGTCAGACAATCTGTAATAACGGCTTATACGATCAGGAACGCCAGACCGATAGGCCTTCAGGGTAATTTTCATCCCATACTGAAGAGCATCTGACAGTTATGATGGCTGACAAGTATTAATACTGACATTATGAAAAAGAGGATAATTGTTACAGGAGGAACAGGATATATAGGTTCACATACTGCAGTGGAACTTATACAGGAAGGCTTTGAAGTGGTCCTCATTGATAATCTCTACAATTCGGAAGCGGAAGTTGCCGGCAGGATAGGACAGATAAGCGGCACAACGCCACATCTTGAGATATTTGACCTTTGTGACCGTTCAAAGCTTGAAAACTGCCTGAAAAAATACCATCCGGCTGATGCCATTATTCATTTTGCTGCCTACAAAGCTGTCAGTGAATCAGTCAGTAAACCGCTTGAATACTACAGGAATAATCTGCTTTCCCTGATGAATCTCCTCGATTCAATGAGATCCTTCTCCATTCCTGCCCTTGTGTTCTCATCATCATGCACTGTTTACGGACAACCAGCCGAATTGCCGGTCACGGAGGATGCCCCGGTACAGCCTGCTGCCTCACCTTACGGAAATACAAAACAAATTGGCGAGGAGATAATAAGAGATTCAGTTTCAGCTTATAAAAATATCTGCGCCATCTCATTAAGATATTTCAATCCGATCGGTGCTCATCCCTCTGCACTCATCGGAGAACTGCCAAGAGGTGTTCCGGAAAACCTGGTCCCCTTCATAACCCAGACAGCCTATGGATTGAGGGATGAACTAAAAGTTTACGGGAATGATTATGACACTCCCGATGGATCGTGTATCAGAGACTACCTTCATGTTGTTGACCTCGCAAAAGCCCATGTGATAGCTGTCAGAAGACTGACCGATAAAAAGAACAAATTACCTTATGAGGTATTTAACCTTGGCACCGGGAAAGGTGTCTCAGTACTGGAAGCGATCAGTGCTTTCGAAAAAGCAACAGGGGTTAAACTTAAATACAGTATAACGGGAAGAAGACCGGGAGACATTGAAAAAATATGGGCTGACCCCTCACTTGCCAACAGGGAACTGGGCTGGAAAACTCTCAGTACACTGGAAGAATGCATGAAAACTGCATGGGCATGGGAAAATGAAATCAGAAAGAAAAAATAAATATATGAACCTGAGAAAAACAATTCTTGTAACCGGCGGTGCAGGATTCATCGGATCCCATGTGGTGAGGAGATTCGTCAGCCACCACCCTGATTATATGATCGTTAATGCTGACAAACTAACCTATGCAGGGAATCTCGAAAACCTGAAAGATATTGAAGCAAAAGAAAACTATGTCTTCGTTAAAGTTGATATAGTTAACAAACAATCTGTAATTGACCTCTTCCGTAACTACATTTTTGACGGTGTAATACATCTTGCCGCTGAATCCCATGTCGACAGATCAATTACCAGTCCGGATGAATTTGTCTTTACAAACATTGTAGGAACAGTCAATCTTCTGAACGCTGCACTGAACAGCTGGCAGGGTGATTTCAGGGACAAGCTGTTCTATCATATTTCGACCGATGAAGTATACGGATCACTTGGCAGTGATGGAATCTTTACTGAAGAAACACCGTATGATCCCAGAAGTCCGTATTCAGCATCAAAAGCCGGTTCCGACCATATGGTAAGGGCTTACAACCATACTTTCGGTATTCCTGTGGTAATTTCGAACTGTTCAAATAATTACGGGCCTAACCAGTTTCCCGAAAAACTCATACCACTGGCAATCAATAATATCAAAAACAACAGACCTGTGCCGGTATATGGTAAGGGTGAAAATATCCGTGACTGGCTTTTTGTGGAAGATCATGCATCGGCAATAGATCTTATCTTCCATAAAGGAAAGCCGGGAGATACATATAATATCGGAGGCAATAATGAGTGGAAGAACATTGATCTCATAAAACTCCTTTGCAGTATAATGGATGATAAGCTCGGAAGGCCTGAAGGCAGCTCGGAAAAACTGATAACCTTTGTAAAAGACCGTCCCGGACATGATCTGAGATATTCAATAGATTCCTCGAAGCTTCAGAAGGAGCTTGGATGGAAACCGATACCGGATTTTAAGAAAGGTCTTGAAAAAACAGTTGAATGGTATCTTACCAATTCATCCTGGCTTGAAAATGTAATATCGGGTGATTACGAAAAATACTACGATTCGATGTATTCCGGAAGGTAAAAGATCATTGTTTAATCATTCTGACACGCTCAATAAGCTCATCTCCCAGAGCGGTTTTCTGAATTATGTGTTCCTGAATGGCATAAACAACGCCATTTGATTCAAAATCTCCCCTTACCTGTTCAAAGTCGAGTTTCTTGATCTCTTCTCCTCCGTCTATTCCGAAACCAGTCCGGGATGAAAGATTGAACTCCTTCCTTGCATCCTCATACAGCATCTTGTCAAGTCCGATCACACTTTTCTTCCACTTTTCAACCATGTTTATAACATCATCGGCAGTGAATCTGCTGACCGGTTTCCCTGCTTCTTTCTCAAGTCTTTCACATGCCCATTTCCATTCCCATGCATAATAATTTTTATGCATATTCATGAATTCCTCCGCAATGGCATCAAGAGAGCCTGCACTGCCCGATTCAATATCATCGAGCAGCTTATCGACCACATTCTGGGGAGCAATCAGCCCTGCCAGATCGACCCACTCCCCATCGCCCGGTGATTCTCCGGGTTCAAGTCTTTTCTGAAGATCGCTGTCACTTCTGAACTGTATATTCTCCAGTCTCTTGATAAGTGAATTACCGAGAAATTTGTCAATGCCTTTCTGGTACATATCAATTCCTTTTTCAAGGGAAGGACCTTTTATAAGCATATTGTTATAAGCATAGGAAGAAGAAACGGCTCCGGCAACCGATTTGAGCTTCAGCAAAAGATCTCTTCCTTCGAACATCTTACGTATGGTATAAGGACTGAGCAGATTAAAATTGACCTGGTCTATCATGACAGGATCCTTTCTCCTGTCACGTCCGGGCCATTTCTGTGCATCCCTTATAGTCCCGACACTTCTCAGATTGACTCCCGGAACCAGAATGCTTTCATCATTGCTTTCTATCAGATATGAGAAAGGCAAAGAAGAAGTGTCCATATTCTTGTAATGACGGCCCATTACAAGGGTAAAGGGGCCAATACGTGCAGGCCATAGAACATATGAATCGCTTGTGGTCTTTGATCCCCTTTCCATTATTCCCTGGTGAATCGGACCAAGCTTATACATATGGTTACTCTGGTTCGAACCGCTGCCCGCATTCATAAATGAAAATATCCCTGCAATAAGCAGGGTAGATTTATGATGTGTAACCGTATATGGTCCGGCAAATATTGAACAGGCCTCGCCATGGAATCCTGCACAATTTGCAAAAAAGAGAGAATTCTCAGCACTGTAATGCTTGCCGAGAACACAGCCCTGGCCTATGAAACACTTATCCACGAGTGTCGAATCAGTCACTATCGATCCCGAACATACTATGAAATGATCCATTATCACACCGGGTCCGATAAAGACCGGATCATCCTTACAGCTGTTCACGGAACCTTCATTAAGTCTGATCACACCGTCAATACGGCACCATGGACCAAATCTGACATTCCTTATATCGCGGCAGTTCAGGATCTTTGTATTACGGCCTATTGTACCTGTATCCGAGCTTACAGAAGATGAATATGCTTCAACCATCTCTTCAATTTTCCGGACAGCTTTAACCCTGTGTCTGTAAAGTGCACAGATATAAGCTTCATGTGCAGAAAGACGGTCCCATATCTTAACCGATCTTCCTCCTGTCTCATTAAGGACGGCAACTTCGGTTCCGTTACCAAATGCAGTCTTTTTCTGTGTGTGGATCTTACCACAGTTCTTAATAACCACCTCATCACCAATAATATAATTGGCGACATAATCACCGATATTACCAATAAGGACATTTGAACCGACGGTACAGTTATGCAGGTGGGCATTAGAGATCCCGCTTCTTGTTGATACTCCCGACTCGTCGGTAAATGTTTTGGAAAATTCTCCAAGTTTTATATCACCTGAGAAAGTGACATTATTACAATGAGACGGATCAAATCCGCCTGAGACTTTCACCCGATTCCACTCGTCACAGCGGCAGCCTGAAGCTTCCATAGTTGCGATCTCAGAATCAGTAAGATTACGGTAATCAGCCGTTGGATTCATATTATGGCAATGAATGTTTATTCAACAGTAACGGACTTTGCAAGGTTCCTTGGCTGGTCGACATTACAGCCTCTCAGAACGGCAATGTGATATGACAATAACTGCAGTGGTATTACAGCGATCAGACCTGAGAAAGGAGCCATGGTTTCAGGTACTTCCAGGAAATGATCTGCAGTCTTTTTGATTATTTCATCACCTTCGGTGACAATCGCGATTACTTTTCCCCTTCTGGCTTTTATCTCCTGTATATTATTGATGATCTTATCATATGTATCATCCTTTGTGGCCACGACCACAACCGGCATATTATCATCAATCAGTGCAATAGGACCGTGTTTCATTTCTGCTGCAGGATATCCCTCTGCATGGATATATGAGATCTCCTTCAGCTTAAGAGCTCCTTCCAGTGCTACGGGGAAAAGGTATCCTCGTCCCAGGTAAAGTGCATTCCGTGTATCTTTTATCAGTTTTCCGATTTCGAGAGCCTGTTCATTTACTTTCAGGGCTTTTTCTATTTTTGAGGGAATTGAAACAAGTTCGGTGATCAGTTCGTTGTATAATTTACCGGAAATGACTCCTTTAAGATGTCCGATCTCAAAAGCCATCATAGCCAGAACGGTTACCTGGGTCGTGAATGCTTTCGTTGATGCGACGCCAATTTCCGGACCTGCATGTGTATAAACCCCGGCATCCGTCTCCCGGGGAATACTGCTTCCCACGACATTGCAGATCCCTACCACCATCGCTCCCTTTGATTTTGCCAGTTTAATTGCAGCCAGTGTGTCAGCAGTTTCTCCGCTCTGACTTATTGCGATGACTATATCGCCTTTTTGTACAATGGGATTACGGTATCTGAATTCAGATGCATATTCCACTTCAACGGGTATCCTTGTGTATTCCTCAAAAAGATATTCACCTATCAGTCCTGCATGCCAGGAAGTACCACATGCAACAATCACGATCCTCTCGGAATGAGAAATGGTATCGAGGACATTATGAAGCCCTCCCAGCATCACACCGGAATGATCGGGGAGAACTCTTCCCCTGAAGGTGTCGTGAATGGCACGGGGTTGTTCAAATATCTCCTTCAGCATAAAATGAGGATAACCTTCCTTGTCTATCTCCCCCAGCTTAAGGTCTATCTCCTTCACAACAGGCTGAATCTTCGCGATCCTTATTGTTTTAAGCGATAATTCATCTTTTTTAATTATTGCCAGGTCATCATCATTCATATATATTACCCTCTGGGTATATTCCACTATAGGAGTTGCATCCGAAGCAATAAAACTTTCGCCTTCCCCGACACCTATAACCAGCGGGCTGCCTTTTTTTGCAGCAAAGAGCCTGTCGGGTTCCTTAGTGCAGATTATGACCAGACCATATGCACCTTCCACTCTGTTCAGTGCAAGTGTAATTGCCTGTTCGGCAGTGAGATCACCTTCAATATAAAGATGCTCGATAAGATTAGCCAGTACTTCAGTATCTGTCTGGCTGGTAAATTCAATATTCCTTCCCTGAAGGTGTTTTTTCAGAAGAGCATAGTTTTCAATGATCCCGTTATGGACCACAACAAAGTTACCTTTGAATGAAACCTGAGGGTGAGCATTGAGTTCATTTGGTTCGCCATGAGTTGCCCATCTTGTATGACCCATACCGATGGTCCCGTTAAAATCGGTCTCTTTAACCATCTCCTCAAGATCAGATACCCTGCCCCTGCATCTGAAGATCCTGGTTTCTCCATTAACAATAGCCATACCGGCAGAATCATATCCGCGATACTCAAGACGTCTGAGTCCACCAAGGATTACGTTCCTTGCAGGTCTGGAACCGATGTAACCAACAATTCCACACATAAAAAATAAAGATTATCACTGACTTTCGGGTACGAATATAGTAATATTCAGCCGATTTTCTAGAACTTTGTATATGTTATTTCAAACCTGACGGGAGTGTGGCTGTCATTTGCCTTCAAAATAACATTGTTTGAAGATGAGGGTACCAGGAATAGTTCAAAGTTGGTTGTAATACTATCAGATTTATCTTCAAGATAGTTCTGAAACCAGGTTGCTATGTTAATATTGTACACATTCTTTGTGGTATCCGGTGATCCATCATAGAATGCTGAACCCGGATTATAATCAGGCACTATATATTTTCGCCCGCTGCTGGTAATATATCTCAGGAATAACTGGGAAGGTAAAGTTGATGGTTTATAAATATCCTTATCATAATGGACAGGGATGATGAGCCTTGCTTTATTTATTGAAACATTCTTCATCTCAGGATCCTGCCTGATATCACTGAGACCCGGTATCATTAATTTTGTATGAAGTCCGTTCATGATCTGGACATAGCTAAGGGTATCGGCGTAACCGTCGTTGATATGGTTAATCCTTTTTTCAGGATCCGCCGTAGTATAGTCATGCTTAAAAATATTGAATGCTGCATTACGGCTGAAAGCATCCAGTATGAGATAATATTGTTTTGGAGAACCGTCGAGACCATGCATGAACATAACGAAATAATTGAGGTAGGTCTGATAAGTTCCCGGAGGATCTATGCTCAGGGAAACAAAAACAGGTTCCTCGGGTGAGGTGATCTGAAATAACAATCCCTTGAAATAAGATCTGAAATCGGGGTCGGTGCCATGATGGAAAAGCATTGAGGTATCCCTGGTCAGATAATCGCCGAAAGCAATAGGAATATCGATTTCAATACTGTTTATGGTATCTGCTTTCAGCTTTGGAAGCAGTATATCAGCCACCTTGAATCCTGTCAGCGGAACATACTGGTTCGAGTAATATGTTGAATCAGTATAGATCTGCTTATCAATCTCCCAGAATGAAAGATACTGGGGTTTATCAACAGCGCCGGTGACATTAAGAAAATCGAGGTAAAGTTTAATCGAATCAATCTCAAAATACTCATTGTCCCATCTGGCGCCAAGCCTGATCTGTGAAACAAATTCTGCAGTTACAGTACCAAAGTAAGGATCATAAAGCTGACCCAGGTAAGAAGTGGAAGGATTATCAGATTCAACCGCATCGCCGTACATTGTAAATGATTTGACGGTCACGGTATCGGTTGAGTGTATATTCACAAAATCCGAACCCGGTAATATCTTTCTGCCTATTTTGGCAGGATCGTCTTCACAGGATAAAATAAAGAATATCATTCCTGCAAAAACTGCAGGAACAAGGAAATTTAAAATATTTTGAACGCGGAAATTTTTACCGGGCAGGGAACTATGATAGGATTTCGTCATAAAAATCATTATAGGCATCAATATATTGTGATTCATCCCTGAAAGGAAGAATTGGCTTTTTGATAGTCTTTAAATAACTGTCCAGTTCATCATTTATTTTCTCACTTCCGATAATTATACCGTCAGAATATTTTATTGCCAGTTTCGACACATTAATAAAGTCGGGATTTTTTACCATTTTAAGGTTTTCCCCGTCAATACCGTCGTATCTCAACTTGTCCGCGAATGATGATCTAAACGGAGTTTTAAAATCGTTATTGTAAATGGAATAGATTATTTTGTAATTATTGAAAAGAGGATCATCTGCATAGATGCTTCTCAGGTATACCGGAACAAGTGCTGACATCCATCCGTGACAATGAACAATATCGGGAGCCCAGCGGAGTTTTTTTACCGTTTCTATTACACCGCGTGCAAAAAACAGTGCCCTTTCGTCATTGTCTTCAAATTCACGTCCCGATGCATCGGTAACCAGATATTTCCTCTGGAAATAGTCATCATTGTCGATGAAATAGACCTGCATCCTGGCGCTCTGGATAGAGGCGACTTTTATTATCAGGGGATGATCCGTATCATCAATTATCAGATTCATTCCCGATAACCTTATCACCTCATGGAGCTGGTTCCTTCGTTCATTAATACAACCATACCGCGGCATGAATGTCCTGATCTCCTTACCCCTTTCCTGTATTCCCTGGGGCAGGTATCTTCCGATCTTCGATAACCTGTTTTCAGCTAAGTATGGAGTGATCTCCTGTGAAATAAATAAAACCTTCCTGCTTTCCATTCTCCTGCCTCAAAATTCCAATGGGTAACAAGTTGCAAAGATAATAATAAAAAATGAGATAATGATAATAAGGTATTTACATGAATTATCCATCTTTTTCTTCCCGTTATTAATTATTTTACCATTAGTTTTGCGGATAATTTCGAAAAATGAAAAAAGCAATAAAGCAGGTTTTGCAGTTCATTCTGTTTCTCTCACTGGGAATACTGCTTCTCTGGATAGCATTCCGTAATGTCAGGTTCAGGGAACTGGCCATAGGGCTCAGGGAAGCAAATTACTTCTTTGTATTACTTTCCGTTACAATCGATCTTTTTGCTTTTCTGAGCCGTGCCCGGCGATGGAACCTCCTTATTTATCCGATGGGATACAAACCCACTTTCCGGAACACATTCAATGCACTGATGACGGGCTATTTCGCCAATCTGGCCCTGCCCCGTATCGGGGAAATAACCAGGTGTGTGGCTCTGGGGAAGAAAGAGAATATACCTGCCGACAAGCTCATAGGAACTGTTTTGATAGAAAGAGCCATAGACTTCGTTTCACTTGTCATAATAATGATCATCATGATCTTTACAAGCGGTGACAAGATCAACCAGTTCCTCAGAGAAACAATCCTTATACCACTGAAAGACAAGGTTCTTACTCCATTCGGAGCTACATGGCTCATCTGGCTTTTCCTGCTGCTTGTTGCGGCAGCCTTTCTCTTTCTCGTGATCAGGTACCGCAGGAACCTCAGAAAAATACCTCTCCTTTCAAAGATATTCGACCTGTCAAAAGGAATAATAGCAGGATTGAAATCAATAACAAGCCTGGAAAGAAAAACTGAGTTCATTTTTCATACAGTGTTTATGTGGGTTTGCTATATCTTCATGACATGGGTGGTTGTTTTCGCAATTGACAATACCTCACATCTGAATCTGGGTGATGCCATTTTCCTGCTGGTCATAGGCGGATTTGCCATGGTTGCTCCTGTCCCAAGCGGTATTGGTGCTTTTCATTATATTATATCACGCGGGCTTGCTTTTGTGCAGGGAGTCAATCTTGAAGACGGAGCCCTTTATGCAATCCTTACACACGAATCACAGTTGATCCTGATAATTATTATCGGGACAATATCTACTTATCTGATCTTCAGAAAAACAAAAGAAACTGACAAGGATAAAAACTAGGTCTGTTACAATGGCAAAAACCAAAACTGTATATGTATGCCAGAACTGTGGTGCGGAATCGCCCAAATGGATCGGCAGATGTCCTTCCTGCAGGGAATGGAATACCTATCATGAAGAAATAGTGGCTCCGGCTTCACGTGGTGATCAGGGTTTTCCTGCCGGGCTCGAAAAGAAGAATCCCAGGCTGCTTGACCAGATTGAAGCTGATGAAACAAGGCGACAGAAAACGGGTATCCGGGAACTCGACAGGGTTCTCGGCGGAGGTATTGTAAGCGGATCTCTTTTACTTCTCGGAGGAGAACCGGGAGTCGGGAAATCAACACTTGCCCTCCAGCTCGCCCTGGCACTCAAAGGAACCAGAGTACTTTATATCTCCGGTGAAGAAAGTGAAGAACAGATAAGCCTCAGGGCAAAAAGACTTAAAAATGCAAATCCTCAATGTTATATACTGAGTGAAACCCAGCTCGAAAATATCTTTGTTCAGGCTGAAAACCTGAAACCCGGACTGATAATCACCGACTCAATACAAACGATAAGCACCGGCCTGCTTGAATCATCTGCCGGTTCAGTATCGCAGGTCCGGGAATGTGCTGCCAGATTCCTGAGATACTCAAAACTGACCGGAACACCGGTTGTCCTGATCGGACATATCACAAAGGACGGAACACTGGCCGGACCGAAAGTACTGGAACATATTGTGGATGTGGTATTATATTTTGAGGGTGACAACAATTATGTTTACCGTATTCTCAGACCATTCAAGAACAGGTTCGGATCGACATCCGAGATAGGCATTTTTGAAATGATCGAAGCTGGGCTCAGGGAGGTAAATAATCCGTCGGAAATGTTCATAAATCAGCACGATGAACCACTGAGCGGTATCGCGATAGCAGCCACTACTGATGGTCTGAGGCCTTTCCTTATCGAAACGCAGGCACTTGTAAGCAGTGCTGTATACGGCACACCTCAGAGAAGTTCTACCGGATTCGATATAAGAAGGCTGAATATGCTGCTTGCAGTTCTTGAAAAAAGAGCCGGTTTCAGGCTGGCAATAAAGGATGTGTTCATGAACATAGCCGGTGGAATAAAAGTAGTTGATCCTGCAATAGATCTGGCTATTATAAGTGCAGTGCTCTCTTCCAACCTCGATATACCAATACCAAGAGATGTTTGTTTCGCCGGGGAAACCGGTCTCTCCGGAGAGATCAGACCGGTATCACGTGTAGAACAAAGGATACGTGAAGCATCCAAAATGGGATTCAGAAAGATCTACCTGTCAAAATTCCATAAGAATTTACCGCTAAAGGAAAATGAAATAGAAATTGTTACTGCCGGTAAGATAGAACACCTGGTAAGAGCGTTATTCGCCTGATGATCAGTAAGTGTTGATCAATATCTTTCCCTGAGGGGATTGTCCCGTCCGGAACTTTCACGTTTATATTTATCACAGTCAAGCTCCATTCTGAATCCTGACGGACTTTCAAACTCATCAGCTTCAAGGATCCCAAGTTCGGGATCGTTGTATACTTTTTTAAGGAACAGTGCAAAAACCGGCAGAGCCATATTGGCTCCCTGGCCTTCACCGAGTGTTTCGAAATGAATTGCACGGTCTTCCCAGCCGCTCCAGACACCGCCAACAAGATTCGGTGTCACACCCATAAACCATCCGTCAGACTGTTCCTGTGTTGTACCTGTCTTGCCACCGATCTGGTTCATCAGCATATAAGGCTCCCTCCTCATCCTGATACCTGATCCCGACTGGACCACACCCTGTAACAGACTTAGCATAAGAAAGGCCGTCTCTTCATTCAGAACTTCTTCTATTACCGGAGAAAACCTTGAAATGACATTACCGTTCTTATCTTCAATATGTGTGACATACATGGGACGGGTATAAACACCTTTATTTGCGTAAGTACCATATGCCCCGACCATCTCCTCAAGCTTTACATCAGATGTCCCCAGAAAAATTGAATAAACAGGATCAATAAAACTTCTTATACCCATTTTATGCATCAGATCAACCACAGCTGTCGGCCTGAACTGTTGCATCAGCCATGCTGAAATATAATTTTCTGACTGCGCAAGCCCCCATTTAAGTGTAACCATTTTACCATGATAAGCTTTGTTCCCTGAGCTTCTCGGGGTCCATGGTATCGTATCGCCCACATCAAAGGAACGGGGGATATTCTCAACCTCATAACAGGGAGAATATCCGTTCTGCATTGCAATTGTATAAAGGAAAGGCTTGATAGTACTTCCGACCTGCCTTCTCTGCTGGGTACAAACATCATATTTGAAATACCTGAAATCAGGTCCTCCCACATATGCCTTCACATGTCCGTTATGCGGATCTTCTACCATGATACCTGATCTGATAAAATATTTGTAATACTTTATTGAATCGAGCGGTGTCATTATCGTATCTATTTCTCCTCTCCAGGAGAAGACTTTCATTTTCACCTTTGTATTGAACGCAAGCATTATAGAATCTTCCGAATAACCTCTTGCCCTCATAATATAATATCTGTTGCTCTGTCGCAGGGATCTCATTATGAGCTCATCTATTATCTTTTTCGGAAGATCATCCGAATAGGGAGGATTTTTGAAACCTTTTGCACGTATGTAAAAATCAGGCTGGACTTCTTTTGAAAGGTGTTCCCTTAAGGCCTCTTCAGCATATTGCTGCATCCTGGAATTAATTGTGGTATATATCTTCAGCCCGTCTTTATATATATCGTAATTTGATCCGTCAGGTTTTTTATTCTTGTTGCACCATCCGTAAAGAGGATTGTTTTCCCATTCCCACATGGCATCGTCATATGAGGCCTGCTGCTGATAAAGCTTCCTGTCGGGCATTGATCTGGACATTGTATTTCTCAGATATTCCCTTAAATAAGTTGCACTGCCTGTATTATGATCCTCTATCTGAAAATCCAGATCAATCGGAAGCTGCTTAACGGAGTCGGCTATATGACGATCGAGGTAACCGTATTTCACCATCTGTGAAATAACAATATTTCTTCTCTGGATCATACGGTCAGGAAAGCGTACAGGATTAAAGGCGCTTGAATTTTTGAGCATCCCTATCAGAACTGCAGATTGCTGTACATTAAGCGAATCGGGTGTTGTGTCGAAGTAGACCTTTGCAGCCGATCTGATCCCGATGGCATTATAGAGAAAATCATACTTATTAAGGTACATCGCAATGATCTCTTCCTTTGTATAGCTTCTCTCAAGCTTTACAGCCGTCTGCCATTCCTTGAATTTTGATACACCAAGCCTTATATTTCTTACCAGAGCCGAGACTCTTGCGGTATCCCTTGGATAGAGCTGTTTGGCAAGCTGCTGGGTTATTGTACTGCCTCCGCCTGTATTCTGTCCGAGAAGAATAGTACGGACACCAGCCCTGGCAAGACCACGGACATCTATCCCTGAATGGCGGTAGTACCTGATATCTTCAGTCGAAATAAGTGCCGCGACTAGATATGGGGAAAGATCCCTGTAATCGGTCCAGGTCCTGTTCTCAATATGAATTTTCCCGAGGAGTACCTCATCCTCGGAATAGACCTCTGCTGCCAGATTGTATTCGGGATTCTCCAATTCCGAAAAAGAAGGCATAGGGCCAAGTTTCCCTTTCGATATCAGGATGAAAAGAGCTATGATGATAACAAAGGGCACAGTGAATAATGCCCAGAACCATATCAGATATTTTCTGTTATTTGTATTGCCTTCCATGAGGCTGAAGATTTACGCCAAAATTAGTAAAATCTTAAAGAATCTTAACGGTTTATTTTGAAGTTTGGTACCTAAATGATTTACTTTGTCGTGTTTTTTAACAAAAAAATCCCTCTGTAAATGATCGAAAACCTTGTTATTGTTGAGTCTCCGGCTAAAGCTAAAACCATTGAGAAGTTTCTGGGAAAAGATTTTCGGGTTATTTCCAGCTTCGGTCATATAAGAGATCTGGCAAAGAAAAACCTTGGTATTGATATTGACAATGATTTCAATCCCGTTTATGAGATCCCTAAAGAAAAGGTAAAGGTAGTCAATGAGCTTCGTAAGGCAGCTTCAGCTGCAAAAAACATCTGGATCGCATCTGACGAGGACCGCGAAGGAGAAGCTATCGCCTGGCATCTTGCAGGTGTCCTCGGCCTTGATATGTCAACAACCCGCCGTATCGTATTCCACGAGATCACCAAAGATGCGATTTCCACAGCTATAGAAAATCCGCGAAGAATTGACATGAACCTGGTCAATTCACAACAGGCCAGACGTATCCTTGACCGTCTTGTCGGTTTTGAAATATCACCTGTCCTCTGGAAAAAAGTCCAGCCGGCTCTTTCGGCAGGCAGGGTACAGTCAGTAGCGGTACGACTTATTGTTGAAAGGGAAAGAGAGATAATCTCATTCAAACCCGAATCCTCATACCGGATAACTGCAGTTTTCAGGATCGATGAAAAAAACGGTGAAAGTACCGTGATCAGGGCCGAAGCTTCAAAACGCTTCACCGACAGCAATGAAGCAGAAAAATTCCTTGAACTATGCAGCAGTGCTAATTATAAAGTAGGAAATATAACAGTAAAACCCGGGACAAGATCACCTGCTCCCCCTTTTACAACTTCGACCCTGCAGCAGGAAGCATACCGCAAACTGGGATTTTCAGTGGCCCAGACCATGACAGTTGCCCAGAAATTATATGAAGCCGGGAAAATAACATACATGAGAACCGACTCCACTAATCTTTCAAAACTGGCTCTTGCAAAATCACGGGAGGTGATCATTTCGGAATATGGCGAGAAATATTCAAAGACAAGACAATATGTAACCAGGTCGAAAGGTGCTCAGGAAGCCCACGAAGCTATACGCCCCGCGTATCCCGACAACCCGGTTATACAGGGTAACCAGAACGAAAAAAAGCTGTATGAGCTGATATGGAAAAGGACTATTGCTTCCCAGATGGCCGATGCACTGGTTGAAAAAACAACCATCTCGGTGAATATGGACAATTCACCGGTCATCTTTAATGCAACAGGAGAAGTAATTAAATTCGACGGATTCCTGAAAGTCTATACAGAATCATCCGATATAGAAAACCAGGATGAGGAAAAAGGTCTTCTCCCTCCCCTTAAAACAGAAATGCCTCTTTATTATAATAATGTATCGGCAGTGCAGAAATTTACAATGCCACTTCCAAGATATACCGAGGCAAGTCTTGTTAAAAAGCTGGAAGAACTTGGAATAGGAAGACCATCAACTTATGCTCCCACAATTTCCACAATCCAGAACAGGGGATATGTCCTGAAAGAAGACAGACCCGGCGATAAAAGGCAGATCAATATCTTTACGCTGGAAAAAGGGAAAATCACCCTTTCCGCGAAAAATGAAGTCACCGGAAAAGAAAAATCAAAACTCTTCCCTCAGGATATAGGAATGATAGTAAATGATTTTCTTGTCGAGAACTTCCCGGAAATAGTGGATTATAATTTTACAGCAGAGGTAGAAGAACAATTCGATGAGATAGCTGTCGGAAAACTGAAATGGACAGGTATGTTAAAGAAATTCTATGGCCCTTTCCATAAAACCATTGAAAGTACTCTCGAGAAGAAAAACCGGCAAACAGGTGTAAGGTTGCTTGGAAATCATCCTGAAACCGGAGAACCTGTTACTGTAAGAATGGGCAGATACGGCCCCGTAGCTCAGATCGGCAATACCGATAACGGAAGTAAACCCAGGTTTGCAAGCCTTACACACGACCAGCTTCTGGAAACAATAACCCTTGAAGAAGCATTAAGACTCTTCAGTCTGCCCAGGACACTCGGATCAGCTGATGGTGAGGAAATTGTCGTGGGAAGAGGAAAGTTCGGACCATATATCAGACATAAGAACAAATTCTATTCTCTTAAAAAGGGAGTTGATGATCCGTATTCATTAACTTTGGAAAGAGCAGTTGAATTAATAAGGGAAAAGGATGAAACAGAAAAGAAAAAGGTCATAAAGGACTTCGGGGATATACTTCTCCTGAACGGAAGATACGGACCTTATCTGTCAAGGGATAAAAAGAACTACAGGATCCCGAAGGGGACAGATATTAACAACCTGACAAAGGACGAATGCCAGGCCATCATTGAAAAAAGCGAAGCGAAAACCAGATAGAGATTCATAAAACGATAACATGACCGATCTCAACGATTATTTTGATCCCGTAAGCATAGAGAGCCCTGAATTTGAATACCTGGCTCCGCAGGCCGGATTCCCGCATAATATAGCAATACATACAGAAAATGTACCGCTGAAAGGGATCGATACCTTTAAAGTTGCTCTTATGGGTGTTCCCGAAGGCCGGAATTCTCCCGCAAACGGATCCATGAAAGGACCTGATGCCATACGCAGGGAACTCTACAAGCTTGCTAAAGTTCCCGGTAAGCTTAAAATAATCGATCTGGGAAACATGAAACAGGGGATCACTTTCAATGACACCGTTGCCGGATTGACAGATATACTGACAACCCTTGCCTCTTATAATGTTTTCCCCGTAATACTTGGCGGAAGCAGCGCACTTTCACTCGCCATTGACAGAACACTCAGTAACATCCCGGTCAGATATACATTAACCGCTGTTGATTCAAGGATTGATTATATAAGTGAAAAAAAGGAAAATGATTCACTGAATTTCCTTAGCAGCATTATTCATGATCACCGGAGTACTTTTTTTCATTATATAAACTTAGGGTATCAGACATATCTTAATGATCAGCAGGTGGTGAACAGGTTCTCGAGACGCAAATCGGAGCTGATGAGGATCGGCGATGTGAGAAGATCTATACATCTGACAGAACCGTTGTTCAGGGACTCGGATGTGGCAATATTTGATATTTCTTCAGTAAGGCAGTCCGATGCTCCGGGTTCAATTGCACCATCCCCTAACGGTTTCTATGGTGAGGAAATTTGTCTGCTGGCCAGATACGCCGGCATCTCGGACAACCTGAAAATATTCGGGCTTTTTGACCTTAATCCCGATCTGGATATTAGAAATCAGACAGCAGGCCTTGCTGCACAGATAATATGGTTCTTCCTTGAAGGATTCTCACAGAAACAATATGAGACACCTCATCTCAGCAATACAAATTCCGGCAGATTTATCAGATATCATGTAAGGATAACAGACCTGGATGAAGATCTTATCTTCGTGAAAAGCAACCTTACGGAAAGATGGTGGATGGAATTGCAGACCGAAGATTCGGGACCATTTTATATTGCATGTTCCCATGAGGATTATATGAAGGCCAATCATAATGAAGTACCCGAAAGATGGGTGATCGGATCAGAAAGATTCAGGAAATGATTTTCTATCCGCTGATCATTTCAAATAATTATTAATTCCAATACATAGTTAAGGGCTTCTCATTGAAACAAAAATTGTTGTTGTGCGTTAAATAACAAAATTTGTTAATATGCGTTATTTATTATATTTGTTTACGTGTTGGATTTTTATTTATTTTGCTGATTAATTTGCACGAGCATCTCTACTGTTGGTCATCATAAAATGAAAAGTGTTAAGGTAACATCTGTGTTATTAGTGCTGATAAGCTTTACAACATGGTCTCAGCAGGATCCGTTGTCAAGCAATTATATGTTCAGCACACTTACCTACAATCCGGGAATAGCCGGAACGTCGGGGATGATTTGTGCTACCGCACTTAACAGGCAACAGTGGTTAGGATTCGACAGGGCACCTTCAACAACTACATTCAATATAAGTGCACCGGTATCTCCTTTTAAAATACAGAGCGGAATAGGCCTGATGGTGGAAAGCGACCAGGTGGGATTCGATTCCGATATTAATATTTCGGGTATCTATACATTTCTTGTGGATATCGGAACAGGCAAACTCGGTATTGGTGTCAACCTTGGAGTTATGAACAAAACACTTGATCCGACATGGAGTATTCCTAACGGTGACGGATTCACACAACCTGATCAGGATCCTCTTATACCTGTCAGTAAAGAAAGTTTTGTTGTTTTCGATGCAGGACTTGGACTCTATTATACAACTGATAAATATTATGCCGGAGCATCAGTAAGGCATTTGAATCAGGCTAAATTTAAATTTTCTAAAGGAGAACCTTATCTGACAAGACATTATTATGTAACAGCAGGATACAATATCCAGCTGCCGAATCCATCTCTTGAACTACTGCCTTCTGTTTTTGCATTCAGCGACGGAAGAGCTGTACAGGCAAGTGTAACAACTCTGCTCCGGTACAATAAGAAAGTATGGGGCGGCGTTTCTTACAGAGCCGGTGATGCTCTGACAGGGATCGCGGGTATTGAACTGTTTAACGGAATACGTGTTGGTTATGCCTATGACTTCCCGATGTCGGACATCAGAAAAAATACTACAGGTTCTCACGAGTTCATGGTCAATTATTGTTTTGACCTGAGCATGGGTAAGAGCCGTACGAAATATAAAAGTATCAGATTTTTATGATCATATTAAAAATTTAACTTACTTGCATCTTAATTTCCTACTGTATGAAAAAGTCAATTCTGTTTTTACTAATAATCTTAATTTTTATTACCGGTTGCGGTACCTCCAATACAGGTGAGCTGACAGGTGTCCCCGGAAGGAAAAAGTTCTTTGAACCCGAACCGATGGAGATGGCTTTCATACCGGCCGGTAGTTTCACGATGGGACCAAGCGATCAGGATGCCCTGTTTGCACAGAACAGCCTTGCCAAATCTGTTACCGTCGATGCTTTCTGGATGGATCAGACTGAGATCACTAATAATAAATACCGCCAGTTCGTGTACTGGGTACGTGATTCCATTCTCCGGACCAATCTTGGAAATGCAGGTGTGGATGGAAGGGAGTATTTCATGACCGACAATGACGGAAATGTTATTGAACCCAATATCCTCGACTGGGAAGAAAAAATTGACTATGACGAGGAAGTAACAAAAAGTGTTATAGAAGAAATGTATTATCCTCCCGAGGAAAGATTTAACGGCAAAAAGCAGTATGATGTCCGTAAATTTAACTATTCCTATTACTGGGTCGATTATCAGTCCGCCGCCAAGTCAAGATATGTATATGATTACGAGAACAATACAGGTCATTACGAAGGTCAGGTCACAAATCTTGACGGAACCCGTACCGATGTAAAGGACCGTTCTTCATTCATAAAGCATATTGTAATCAATATTTATCCGGATACTCTGTGCTGGATCAGGGATTTCACCTATTCTTTCAATGACCCGCAGGCAGATCTTTATTTCTGGCATCCTTCATTTGACGATTATCCTGTTGTGGGTGTTTCATGGCATCAGGCAAATGCCTTCAGTCACTGGAGAACAGATTACATGAATACAGCTCTCAGGAAAAATGGAGTAGTCGATGTCATGGCTTACAGGCTTCCGCTTGAAACAGAATGGGAATATGCAGCCAGGGGCGGTCTTGATCTTTCAATGTATCCCTGGGGCGGACCTTATACCCGTAATTATGAAGGTTGCTTCCTTGCAAACTTCAAACCCCTCAGAGGTAATTATATCGATGACGGTAATGTTTATGCAGGCAAGGTCGGATCCTATGAACCAAACGAATACGGGCTGTATGATATGTCGGGAAACGTTGCGGAATGGACACGTTGTGCTTATCATCCTTCAGCATATATATTCCAGCATGACCTTCAGCCTAACTATGAATATAATGCGACACCACAGGATCCTCCTGTTCTTAAACGTAAAGTAATACGCGGAGGCTCATGGAAAGATGTTGCATATTTCCTTCAGGTAAGTGCAAGAGATTATGAATATCAGGATTCCACCAAACCTTATGTCGGATTCCGGAATGTCAGATCTTATATCGGAGCACAATTATAATTTTGAATCAATACTAAAATAATCAGTTATATGAGCTTAGCAGGAATAGTACAAAGCAGTGGCTGGAAAAATTTCATGGCCAAACTTTACGGTATAGGCGCCTCAGTCGTAATAGTTGGTGCATTGTTTAAAATACAGCACTGGTCCGGTGCCGGCATTATGCTTACAGTTGGTTTACTTACCGAAGCCATTATATTCTTCTTTTCGGCATTTGAACCATTACGCGAAGAGATAGACTGGACCCTGGTTTACCCTGAACTTGCAGGTATTCCGGAAGATGAAACCATTGAACTTTCAGCTCACGGCAGCGGAAGAGCCCGTGATGCTATTGCTACCGGCGCTGCATTTGCCGGTGGTGGTGGTTTTGGCGGCGGAGGCTATGGTGGCGGAGCAGGTTCTGCAGCTCTTGCTAAATTTGATGAAATGCTTGAAAAAGCAGAAATAACACCTGAACTTTTCCAGAAACTCGGGATAGGAATGAAAAAACTTGGTGATGCTACTTCCAATATAAGCGCCATGAGCGACATAAGCGAAGCATCAAACAAGTATAAAGCCTCAATGAATTATGCAACAGATGCCTTAAGCAAGCTGTCTCAATCATATGAGGAAACAACAAAAGTCGTGAACACCACAGGACAAACATATAACACAATCTCAGAAACCCTGTCGGCAATGCAGGCAGGAGGCAAATCTTATAAAGAACAACTTGAAGTACTTAACAAAAATCTGAGTGCATTGAATGCCGTATATGAGATTCAGAAAAAAGGAGTCGATAACCATATTAAAGAATCGGAATCAATTTATCAGGGTCTTCAGGGTCTGATGAGAGACCTTAATGAATCTTCCGGTGATACCAAAAAATACCGCGAACAGGTTGCTAAACTTAATGAAAACCTGTCGGCTCTTAACAATGTTTACGGAAATATGCTTGCCGCAATGAATGTTAAATAATACAATAATCTTGTTTTAGTTAACTAATCCTCCCAAGAAATGGCTCACGAAAAGTTATCCCCGCGGCAAAAAATGATCGGTATGATGTATCTGGTGCTTACCGCCATGCTTGCACTTAACGTATCAAAAGAAGCCGTGGAGGCCTTTAAAAAAGTAGATAATAGTCTGACCCTCACAATAGCCAACTATGCTGAAAAGAACAATATTATTTATAAAGAGTTCGACAGAGCCGCAGCAGAAAACCCGGCCAAGGCAGGAGCTTACAGAACAACAGCTTATGAGGTAAAAGAAAGGGCTGATGAAATATTCAATTACATGCAGGGACTTAAAATAGAAATAATAAAGATAGCTGAAAGAGACGAAAATACTCCTGCAGTAAGAGGAAATGAAGTTATAATTGATGAAGTACAAAGGATCGATGAAAATAATGTTCCCTCTCAAATTCTTATCGGATATGATCAAACCGGGAAAGCCTTTGCTCTGAAAACCATGCTTATTGATTTTCGTGAATTTCTGATTGAAACTCTTGAAGGAAAAAATCCTGCAGCCGAAGAGGCATTGAGAAAAAGCCTTAATACCGATGATGGCAGGGACCCCTCGGGTGCTCCTGAAAGATGGGAAAATTATACTTTCCATAATCTCCCGCTGGTTGCAGTGATAACCGTACTCTCAAAAATGCAGGTTGATATCAGAAACGCCGAAACCGAAGTTCTTAACCATCTCTACTCCCAGATCGATGCCGCATCCTACAAATTCAACAAACTGGAAGCTGTGGTCATCCCCGATGCAAACTATGTGACCCTCGGCAGTAATTATACTGCAAAAGTGTTCATATCCGCAATAGATACCACGCAGAAACCAAGAATACTGGTAGGTAATCAGGAAATACCGGTAGATGAATCCGGTAAGGGAATTTATTCCGTAAAGCCTTCAACAACAGGAGAGAAACCCTGGGGCGGTGTGATCATGATGAAATCCCCATCAGGTGAAGAGATCAGTTACCGTTTCAATTCAAGCTATTCGGTAGGTGTGCCAAATGTGGTGGTATCACCCACTGCAATGAACGTTATGTACTATGGTATACCTAATCCCATCGACGTCTCCGTACCCGGTGTAAATCCCGATAACGTAAAGATCAGAGTCGTTAACGGTACTTTCTCAAGTGAAAGAGTCAAAAGGACAGGTGGTGAAAACTTCCGTGGCAACTGGGCAGTAAGACCATCCAAAGTAGGACAAAATGTCCAGGTTGTTGTTTCTGCAACAGATGCCAGCGGAAAATCCACTTCCTATTCTCCCATTGAGTTCAGGGTTAAGGCAATTCCAAAACCCGAAGCCAGATTTGCCGGGCAGAACGGTGGTACAATAAGCCGTAACACAGCTGTTGCACAGCAGGGTGTCTTTGCACTGCTTCCCGATTTCGACTTTGACCTTCAGTATAAAATAACCGGGTTCTCAATTCTGTATACAGACAGAATGGGCGACTTTGAGGAACCAGCCACCGGCAGTTCACTCACACCCCGCCAGAAAGAACTCCTGAACAGGCTGACAAGAGGTAAATATTTGACTATAAAAGATATAAAGGCAGTTGGACCTGATAACAGGACCGTTGACCTTTCACCAATGTTGTTTAAAATAGACTAGTAAAGACCGATATTATGAGCAGGAAAATATTTTTTGGAATTCTCATTCTGGCATTTGCAGGTGTTGCTGAAGCACAGCAATCATTCGGTGACATTTATCAGAAATCAATTCCGGAAGCTAAGAAGATCAATTATGCTTACCTCAGGGAAGCTGATGTAGTCTGGTCAAAAAGATATTATCGCCTGATTGATCTCCGCGAAAAGATCAATCAGCCGCTTTATTATCCGACAACCCCGACACTGGACGGCAGAATGAGCTTCATAAGTGTAGTCCTTGATGAAATAAAGAAAGGAAATATTACAGCTTATTCAGCCATCGACGTAAATGTACCAACCACTTACCAGGAGATCGAAACCCAGATGGGTGCAGAAACAAGGATACAGCAGATACAGATAGATGCTGCAGGGAATACCCGCGACTCGACAATAACCGAACAGGCAAAACCCGAAGAGATAAAACAACTCCTCGTGTATGAGGAATGGTATTTCGATAAGAAACTTGGCAAGCTGGATGTAAGGATCATAGCAATATGCCCGTACTATATGGGTTATGATTCCGAACTTGGCAGATCGCTCAGAAAAGCATTGTTCTGGGTCAGATTTGATGAGATCAGGGATGTTCTTGCCAAAAAAGAAGCATTCGTAAGCAATAATGACGCACAGAGGATCTCATATGATGACCTGTTCATGCAAAGAAGATTCGGAAGCATAATCTTCGGCGAGTCAAATGTCTTTAACGACAGAATGGTAAGCGAATATCTTGTCGGGAAAGCCGCTCTCTTTGAGGCCGACCGCCTGAAACAGGAATTATTCAACCTGGAACATGACCTGTGGGAATTTTAAGATATGTTTTGTAAAAAAAAAGGCTGTGTTTTTCACAGCCTTTTTTTTACCCTGTTATGCATAAATGAATGCATCAGATATATAAATACGGCTTTGTTCCTTACTGATACTGATCTCCCGTCTCCTTTTTGACATCTTCGAGATAACTCTTAATATTCTGTTCTTCTTCCTTCTTTACTATCAGCAGAACATCATCAGTCTCGACCACGATATAATCTCTCAGACCCTGAATAACTGCTATCTTGCCGGATGGAACATTGATAATATTACCCGCATTGTCATAGGAAAAAATATTTCCGCTGATAATTGAATTACCTCTCCTGTCAACAGCGGAATGATCATACAATGAACTCCATGTACCAAGGTCTGACCAGCCGATATCGGTACATTTTACAAAGACATTGTCGGCTTTTTCCATTATACCATAATCGATCGAAATGCTTCTGCATTCAGTATATGTCCTTCCGATAAAGCTTTCTTCCTGTAATGTCCCGAACAGGTTCTTTCCTTCATCAAAGGCCGAATACATATCAGGGAGGTATTTCTCGAAGGATCTGAGGATTGATTTTATATTCCAGATAAAGATCCCGGAGTTCCAGTAAAAATCTCCGCTCTGAATGAATTTTCTGGCCAGATCGATATCGGGTTTTTCGGTGAATGTCTTTACTTTCAGAAGATTCTCATAACCGGCAACAGGTTTTTTCAGATCGGCCTGTATGTATCCATAACCTGTTTCAGGTCTGGAAGGTTTTATACCAAGTGTAAGCAGGACATCATTTCCCCTGACAAAATCCATACTTTCCCTGATGACCTTGCAGAATTCTTCTTCCTTAACTATTAAATGATCGGCAGGTGTAACGGTAATAACTGCATCAGGATTTTCCCTGAGTATCCTGAATGTACCATATGCCAGGCAGGGAGCTGTATTCCGTCTGAAAGGTTCTGCCAGTACATTTGAAGGATTGATGCCAAGCTGCTTTGTCACCAGCTCCTTATGTTCATAACTTGTAACAATGTATATGTTCTTTTCGGGGCAGGTTTCTTTAAAACGCCGGAATGTCTGTTGTATCAGTGTTTCTCCTGTTCCAAGGATATCAAGGAACTGTTTTGGTCTCTGGCGTCTGCTTAGCGGCCAGAAACGGCTTCCTACACCTCCGGCCATTATTATTACATATCTGTGTTCCATTACTAAAAATAACAACTAATACCTGTGTGCAAAGATATAATTAAATACATCCTTAAGACCTGATTACGGATAGCTCCGGCAAAAATCCGCTAAAAATTTGTAATTTTAAGGTTTGTAAATCCTTGTGAACATGTTCAGATTTCTTTCCCAGACTGGCCGGTATTTTATCCTCCTCAAAAAAGTCTTTTCGAGGCCTGAAAAACCGTCAGTATATTTCAAACAAACCATGTTTGAGCTTTATAATCTTGGATTCAACTCTGTGGGAATAATTACAATAATTTCCTTTTTCATGGGAGCCGTAATTGTACTTCAGACAGCCTATAATACTGAGAATCCGATTTACCCGACCTATCTTATCGGTCTTACATGCCGCGACATGCTGCTGCTTGAATTTTCATCAACCGTATCAGGGCTGATCCTTGCCGGCAAGGTTGGATCAAGTATTGCATCAGAGATAGGAACAATGAGGGTAACAGAACAGATTGATGCCCTCGAGATGATGGGAGTCAATTCGGCTTCATACCTGATACTTCCAAAAATTATTGCTGCACTTCTTTTCAATCCCATACTTACATTGATAAGCATAGTAGTGGGAACACTGGGCGGATGGCTGGCCGGAACAACAGCCGGTGTTATAACATCGGAGGATTATATTTACGGTATACAATATGCATTTATACCATATTATGTTACATATGCAATAATAAAAACCCTCATTTTCGCCTTTATCATTACCAGCGTTTCTTCCTTCCAGGGTTATTTTGTCGACGGAGGTTCACTGGAAGTAGGAAGGGCAAGTACCAAAGCTGTAGTTTTCAGCAGTGTGCTTATTCTCCTTTTCAATGTTATCCTCACTCAAACCCTTCTTTCATGATAAAAGTAATAAATCTCGAAAAAACATTTAACGATAAGACTGTACTTCAGGATGTATCGGTAAAATTCGAAACCGGAAAAACCAATCTGATAATAGGAAGAAGCGGTTCGGGAAAAACTGTATTGCTCAAATCGATTGCCGGACTTCATGATCCTGATAAAGGTGAAGTATGGTTTGATGATGTTCTTTTCAACAAACTTGATTTCAACTCAAAAAAAGAGATCCGCAAGGAGATGGGAATGCTCTTTCAGGGGAGTGCATTGTTTGATTCCCTTACCGTTGAACAGAATGTAAGATTCCCTCTGGATATGTTCACCTTACAAAATCAGGAAGAAAAGACTGAAAGAGTCAATTTCTGCCTGAATCGTGTAAACATAATAAATGCAAATAAGCTTTTCCCCTCCGAACTGTCGGGTGGAATGAAGAAACGTGTTGCCATAGCCAGGGCAATTGCCCTAAATCCCAAATACCTGTTCTGCGATGAGCCCAATTCAGGACTTGACCCTATCACAGCCATAATGATCGACTCTCTTATAAGGGAAATAACCGAGGAATATTCGATGACTACTATTGTTAATACACATGATATGAACTCGGTAATCGAGATAGGTGATAGTATAGTATTCATCAATGAAGGCCGGATATGCTGGGAAGGAGATAAAAATGAGGTCCTTCACTCCGATTGTGACCTGCTGAATGAATTTATATTTGCAAATTCAATGGCTAAACATCTTCTTACAACGGGAAAGCACTGATAATCAATCTTTAATTTCCTCATAATCGACAAAGTCGCCCGTATCTTTTGAAATTTTTTTACCTCCCTTTGAATTATTTCTGTCCTGATCATTTTCATCTTTTCCATATAAAAAAAATGATCTGACTAACAGGTATATTATCAGGCCTATAAGAAAAACACGTAACAAAAGTACCATTACAATTAAAATTTTATTGTTGAATAAGTATCATGGGTTTATCAGTCTTCCTCTTAACCTGGTTCCCGAATACAATATTCATTCCCAGCCTTGCATGTATTGTATTTAAGTATTCGGGGACCGGAAAACTATCCTCACCTGCAATGATCTTATTCCAGGTTAAGGGTATCCTGTCGGCAAGAGCATATATCTGGAAGAATCCCAGCCTGAATGCCAGGCCGAAACCTAAATTGTCATATCTGTAATTAGCTGCAGTATAAGCAAGGGTTGTTGAGAATGCATTCCCTAAATTAAGGTTAGCTGATACCGTAAGTGCTTCACGGTATCTGTCACCAATGATCCTGGTATTCGACAGGAGTCCTAAGGAGAAACTGTTTGAAAGGTTGTAGCTTGCCCCAAAATTCACCCCGAACGGGAGATTGGTTCTGTATGGGATATCGGTGCTTGTAACCGAAAAAGATCTCTGCAGTGAATCGAGCAGTTCCTCCCCCACCTCTTCCCAGTCCATATTTCCGTCATAAACATCTTTAAAGTTGACCCCGCTGAATTCAAACTGGTTTTTTGATTTGAGATTTGTCAGATCCTGCTTCCATTTAATATAACCCAGATCGGTTACAGAAGCAGAGAGCCTGAACCTGTCAGATATACTGTATTCAGCACCGATATCGAGACCAAGACCCGGATTTCCGGTTCTAAGGAGATAATTTACGATCTCGCTGCTCTCCTCAAACCTTGCTTCATCATAGGTAACATCCTCTATAATGTTCTCCTCATTCATGGTAAATTCGACAGGTGCACTGATATTTGCCATCAGATCAGCTTCTATCTTATGCGTGTAGTCTTCATTGATGGTTACTGCCAGCCCTTTGTTCTCAAGTGAGGCATTGACCATACCAAACAATATTTTTCCCCTGATACCTATCCTTAACCTGTTCGTGATATTTTTCGAAAATCCGAGACCGGCTTCCCTGTACCAGCTTATTCCCGTTGTCAGCGAATTGAGGTCTATCCTGTCGCCGGTGAATTGTTCATTTCCTTCAAATAAAAGCCTTAGCATATCTCCCGGTATCGCAAAATCCATTTCAACCCTTTCATTTACATCGAGAAATACATAAAGATCACGACCGGCATTGAAACCCAGACCAAAAAGCTGTACAGCTGCCTGAGGCTCAATCGTGTTCAGATCCTTTATTTTGTCAATGAATTTCGATATATCATAATCGGGATTAAAAACTGATATTGTGGAATCGCCTTCGGAGTCCAATGAAAATATA
The DNA here is from genome assembly GCA_964421975.1 of uncultured Rikenellaceae bacterium. Classification (GTDB taxonomy): domain Bacteria; phylum Bacteroidota; class Bacteroidia; order Bacteroidales; family VadinHA17; genus LD21. The sequence continues at coordinate 8,117 of CAYQZL010000013.1, read as the reverse complement.
TCGGAAAAATTAAAGAAATTGTTGCTGATATTCACATTGACCCCTGATATCCCGGGCAGACCGAGATAAAAAGTATTTGTCGGCCGGATCGCAGGATTAAGTAAATGATTCTGAGGCAGATTCATATAATACAATACCTGGCTGTTCTGAGAGTTGATATCCTGAATTGCCAGTGCAGCAATAATGACAATAAAATACAATATTTTCCTGCTCATATTTTTCAGATTAAGATTTTCAATCAAGTTTAAATTTTATACCGGGTTTTACAAGAATACCTGCTGAAAAACTGATCCTGTAATCCGAATAGATCTTAACATTTTTTAATCCTCCCTCCGTGGTGTTCAATGTAAATTTAAAAATAATATTATCGGCCTGATCAACTGAATCCCAGAATTCTTTTGTGATATTTATGGTTGTGGCTGATTTTGCATTAGAAGTAACGCGGCCGTAATTATCGACCGGAGCCGGGTCAAGAATATTTTCAGCTTCAACACTGCTCCTGTTTATCATAGCCTCTGAATCATAAAGAATCAGGCTGACCGAAACACCTGCAGGAAATCCGTTCTCGGCCCGGATATTTAATTTCAGGAATTCAACATCATCCGGATTGATCGGATTTTCGTCATCTCCATCGTCTGTTCTCAGGAAATTATCTACGGTATCTGCAAACTGCAGGTTGTTCATCCTTAATTCAAGTGGTATGTTAAGCTCAAAGGATCCTGTTATGCGGCTGTTACCAAAAATATAATTATCGCGGTTACCGCTGAATCCATCCGGATTCAGCTTTGCAGTTCCCCGGAATACTGCCATGTAAGGAGGCATTGAAATAAGTCCCGGAAGCTTTGAGTTGTTCTTATCAATAATGAAAGAACCGTTTATTCCTTTTTCTTCGGGTGCTGCAGGGTAACTCAGGTCAAATGGAGCCAGATCCAGTCCGCCTGTCTCAGCTTCGTTATACGCTGTAGCAAGAAGATGCATTTCAACAGGCAAGGCAAATGAATTGGAATAGTCCAGTTTTATTGAGGGATCGGCAATATGAAGCCCGCTGCTTATTTTGCTGATAATATCCCTGATCCCGGTATCTATTGTATCAGGTCCGAAGGTCCCGCTTTTCTGGCCGAAATATCCTTTTACATAATCGAACACCGGATCGAGGAATCCCAGTTCTATACGTACTTCATCATTGCTGCTGAAATTCACTATCCTTCCGTTTGATGAAACAGTTATAACATGGTTGACAGGCATCATATTATAGGGATGATCCGTTATTGTTGAAAGATCAAAGACAGTATTGTCTACAGGCATATTTCCCCGTAATGTAGTCCGGGGGCTCACTGAAAGGGTCCGGGTTACCGGGTTCCCTGCCTTAAGGGCAGTGGGCAGGGTAAGCCATACTTCGGATGACAACTCCGTTCCGGAAGTAATTGTGTATGAAATATAGCCTGCATTCAGACTGATATCAGTAAGTTCTGTATTTTCTCCCGGATCAACTTCAACAGTATCTGTATGGTCTTCACCCAGAGCCGATATATTCTGAGGTGGAACAACGATCCTCCCCGATCTTACCCAGAGATCCCTCGTGGCAACAGAAACTTCTATATTGCTCTCACTGAGATCGATATCTACAGGAACCGTTGTGCCCGGACTGCTTATTGTTACCGAAGCGGTAAGGGAATTTGTTATTGTGGTGTTTGCAAGATCTATCGAAGCTGTAGCGGTCTGTCCCGGGGCAATATATGAGATTGCGGCAGGATAACCCACGGGGATACGGCCTGCCGTATTGAACAGTGCCACACTTATTCCTGTAACCGGCGCAGTCAGATTATTCTTAACCGTTATATCGATATAACCCTCATCAAATGTTGCATTCTCAAAATTGGGAAAGACCGAATAAGTGCTTTCCTGAAGAATTATAAGGGGAAATGAGGGAAAGACCGAACTTGTTCCGTCAAGAGCAAGGAAAATGGCTCTTTGTGAAGGATCCAGCTGCCGGCTTATTGCATCAAGAGTATAACTTATATTCCCGCTGAAAGATGAAATATTCATCTTCCCGAGCTGATAGGTCTCGCTGAAGGAGATCAGATCTTCCGGATCAAAATAATTCTCCATCGCAAGGTCTATTGCTGACTCTTCCCTTAAAATGACCCTGACAAAATTATCTTCCTCAAAAATTACCGTATCACTTTCCTTAACAAGATCGCTGAGTGATACATCCCCCCATATTGCAGGGATGACCAGCGTCGGCGAAAGCTGTAACTTATCCGGGAATTTATTAAAATCATAGGTTTCCTTAATGCAACCGAGAAGTACTGCAAAAAAAGCCAGCAGAAATATCTTATTTACTAATCTCACATTCATCTTAACGTGGTTCCGAGCTTATAATTATAAAGGAAACGGTCTGTTCCGCCGACAATAAGATGCCAGTCCTCGTCATCCGATAATTTGCCTATCGAGAACATGGAAGCTCCGCGAAGGGGAAATCCTTCCATTATACCACCATCGGGGCCGATCAGACTGATCAGTTTTCTGTCTGTTTCAAAGACGCCTATCTTGCGGTCGGTTGAAGAGAAAATAAAATTGATGGGACCACCGATATCTTCCGATTTGAACTGCTTTGAGAACATTTCGGATCTGTCGTCATTATACAGATATAATATGCTTTTATCAATAAAAATAAACTCTGCTGCCCCGTCGCCGTCTATATCGAAAATATCAAAGCGATGCTGTGGCGAAAATTCACGTAATATTATTTTCTCAACTCTGCCGTCGAAATATATAAGCTGTATAATTCCTTCAGGTGAAGTACAGACTACAGCCGGCGTCCTTCCCGGAAGCAGTCTCATTGCCGATCCCGGGGCTTTTGTAACAGCTTCTTTCAATGTTAATCTCCTGTTGCCGGTACGGTCAAGAAAATAAACAGAATTTTCATCTGCAATTACCAGGTAATCCTTTCCCGATACCCTGAACCACGAGATCTCAGAGCTTACCGTGCTTCCAGTCCTGAAAGGTTTCCATCCTTTCACCACACTCCCCGATCTGTCATACGCATAGATCATCCTGTCTTCTCCTGCAATCAGGATCCTGTAATTCCTGTTGTTGTCATAATCAAAGAGTGCAGGAGGATTGGTAGCCGGCGATCTCAGCTTCACAGGGTATCTTTCCACATAATTTCCGTTACGGTCGAGAAGATGAAGATTATTCCTTCCTGAAAAGAGAAGCTGATATTTACCGTTCCTGTAATAATCTATCATATAAACAGCTCCGCTGATCCTCTCTCTTAACGGCACTTTCCAGAGTACTCTCCCCGCTGCATTAATAAGATATGCATTGTTCTTAAGATCCTGAATGAAGATCTCGGTAGCGCCGGTAGTATGATTCCTGAAGAAAAATGGCTTGATCCCGGCAACTGTGTCAAGCAATGTTTCCCATTCTGTTGCAGATTCTTCCCTTATCTCATCCCTGAACTGAACCGAAAGACTGTTATAGATCATGTCATTGCTCGGCGTAAGCTGATAACCAAGAGCCTGTATCTTTCCCAGAGATATCCTGTTCTCCCTCATTATCTTAATAATATCTTCAGAAAGGAACTCCGAGAGATAAGCTGTTATCCTTGAAGGAACACAGTAGAAAAAATATCCCGACATACTTGGCAGGGAGCTCTCAAAGTCTCTGTATGCCAAATCATTGGCAAGAGTTTTATTAAGGATATTATCATACAGTATCCTTGAAATAGTGGCATATGAGCTCCCGGTTATAAGGTAATTATCATAAAAGGCGAAACATGAATCAGAAATTGTCCCGGTATAATTTTCCAGGAAAGCCGATACATAACCTTTGTACGGAGTCAGATATACAGGTATATTTATCTGATCGTCAGGACGGAAAAAGATAATATTATTTTCCGTGATACTGCTGCTGAACCTGTCGAGAAAGATCTTTTCCGCATAAGGTCTGTTCTTCAGCTCATAAATTATAACCGAATTTGAACTTACGGGTTTTGACCTGATATCAATATATGCTTTTGTTATTTCATCACCGGTATATTCCCTCATAGCTCCGGCAAGTCCGGCTGCCTGAGCAGGGACCTTCCTAAGGGCCTGTGAGGACTGTTTTGAGGGATCAAAGATAATCGATTCAAAAAGTACGGTTGCCGATGGCAATATCCTGTAGTTGCTGAAGACCTTTGCAGCACCCGATTTATATCTGTACAGGATATCATCAGGGTTTGTACTTTCGGTATATCCGCTTAATATAAGACTGTTATTATTTATATAAATATCGCACCCCGAGCTTCCGGCAATATTTCCGGTCTTTTCAGCTGATAGCACGGGATTTGATCTGAAAACCGAATCCAGCACTGAAGGCAGACTTGAGTAAACAATAAAGATCTTATCTTCATTTTTCCCTGAAGACTGCAGTATTCTCTGAAAACCCGGTGCGGTTCTCACATCATCATCACGATCTGTCTGGCTTATTGCGTTTTTCATCAGTTCAGCTGAAGGTGTAAAAAGCAGTAATCCCGATACATTTGCAGCCAGAAGAGTGTCTTTTTCCCCGTTATTATCATATGGAAGAGCAAGAGCCTTAACACCTGATGTATACGTATCGCTGACGTTTTTGATTCCTGAAGATCTCAGGGCATCTTTCAGTTGTCCGGTTCTGACATCTGATCTGACAGCCAGGGCTAAAAGCGGGCGGACTCTGCCATCCGCCGTGGCATGAAAGGAAATAACGGCTCTGCTTCCGTCAAGAATATTTTGATAATCAGGCCTGTTTAGCTGGTCGGCCAGATATTTGAGTTTCCTGTTAAAACCTTCTAATGCAGTGATGGTGGAAAATTCACCGGATAATCCCTGACCGCTTGTCAGCGAATTTAAAAAGCTTTTAAGATCAATGCTTTCAATTATAAAAGAAGCTGAGGGAGTTATTGCCTTGTAAGGATCGGTCAGCATGCTTTTCCTGCCCTGCTGAAGAAAATACCCCAGCACTGCAAGTCCCGTAACAAGGACTATAACAGTAATAATCGCAGACCTTTTACCCACAGCAGAATATTAAAATCCCGGGGCAAAGTTAATCATTTAATGGTAATAATTGTCAGGCTTCTTCAATCACTTTCCATCCGATTTCCTCAGCCAGTGAATAAGCAGACTCCTTCAGGTCGCCATAAAAAGTAACCCTGTGCCAGCCCCATTTCCCCCACATGGTGAATAATTTTTCAATATCTCCGGCAGGTTCGGCACATAATTTTGTTCTACAGGCTCTGTCGTCGGGGTCATTATCCACCGCAACTGCCTGATGTAGCAATATCTCCCTGCGCTGATTATTTATTTCCATTGTTGTGGTCATATAATTAACCGGAAGTATTGACTGGACTGAGGCTCCGGCCCTGTCTTCCGAATGAGTCATTATCCTGAAGGGATTTGTTTTCCCCGAAGGACCGAATATTCTGTTTGGTGCAACACAATGTGCATATATTATCTGTCTCTTTGCCGTATCTATCACAGGATCTGAAATGAAACCCGGTCTGCCTCCCGTCATTATATTAAATGCCAGCATAGTAGCAGTGGAGCTGATATCGCATTCACAGGCACCTACAAGGCCTTCGTTGCATAATTCATGAAATCCGAGACAGGGATAAGCATGAATATGACCGCCGTAAAATCCTCCCAGGCAATTAATTGTTATTGCATTGGCTTTGTGCTTCTGCATCACCTCTTTCATGCCAAGATACATGGCAGCAGAGGTCAGCAGTGTTTCATGATCCACACCTGCCACTTCAAGGGCAGATCTCTGCCATCCGTCTGCTATTTCTGCCGATTTTGCCTTGTCGGCACGCCTCCATGCATCATTTACCTCCTCAAAGGGGATATATTCCAGGGGTATTCCCATTAGCGGAGCGGCAACGGATGCTGACTGATCCTTTACAGCCAGTATACGGGAAGCAGCAAGCTGCTTTGTACATTCTCCGGGAGATAGGAATTTGATATCATTTGCATGCACCGCATATTTCCTGGCAGCTGGTGTTGATCCGATACGTACTCTTTCAGTGGCATTAACGAAATCGCTTACCGGACCTCCGTTCCTCACAATATTGAAACAGCTTACAGCCGCAATGAAATCACCCATTTTCGATGATGCCACAAAACCGACATTCGGTGTTTTATTATCCAGAAAGGTAGCAGTATATACGAGGAATCCTCCGCTTCCGGCATACTGAAGATCGGCATACAACACAGGTTTTCCCGTTTTTGCTGCAGTCTGTACAACCCTGTTCCAGCAATTCATCTGATATACAATATATCCCAGGATATTTTCCTTTTCATCCTGCTGAATGATTTTTACTGCATCTTCCTCTCCTGAGGCAAGGGACGGTAAAAATTCATATTCCGGGAAACTGCATTCCAGGGCATTATTGATCTTTGCCATAACGGGATTAAAGTCAAATCCCACATTTGGCCAGTCGGGCTGGGTCTGAACAGGACCATGCAGGGAATAAAAAATCCTTATTCTTGCTGTCTTTTCCTGTTCCTTAAGCTTAACAGATGATTTCAGAAATGTATCGGGCCTCAGTGCAAGACATGCTGCACATGCCGTGCAGGAAGTCAGAAATCCCCGTCTTGAAACACCCGATGATCCTTTCTGATTGTTGTGATTACTGGTATCCGGCTCTTTCATAAGAAAATGTATTATTTAATGAAATCATTAACAGACCATTAAATATACAAATATTTGACAATAAAAGCAGCCGTATATGATATTTTATGAACGGACAAACAATTTTTTTGTCTGTTCATTTTTTGGCACGTTATTTGTTTTAAGATATGTACACAGGCAATCTCAATCATATACTTGATCCTTCAAGTTCAGCCAGGCCAAAAGCCTGGCTTCTCTTTTTCAGAATGCCCTGTATCCGATTATTTCGCGTACTTCCCGGATAGTTTGTGATGCACTTGCCCTGGCTTTTTCGGCGCCTTCTGCCACAACCCTGGCAAGATACTTCCTGTCATCCAGGATCCGGGTAATGCGTTCCCTGATGGGTTCAACTACTTTTATAATGTCTTCGGCAAGCTGTTTTTTCATGTCACCGTAACGGATCTCACCGGAATGGTGTTTTTCTTTGAAATATTTTACTGTTGCCGGCTCTGAAACAACATTCATGATTGTAAAGAGGTTCTGTACGGGTTCTGAAGGTTTTTCACCCGGACTTTGAGGTCCGGCATCCGTAACGGCACGCATGACCTTTTTGCGGATCTCCTGTGGTGTATCTGCCAGAAATATCCCGTTCCCCTCGCTTTTCCCCATTTTGCCTGTACCGTCAAGCCCCGGGATCTTGATAAGTTTCTTTCCGAAATTATATGCATCAGGTTCGGGAAAATATTCGACCCCGTACATAGTATTGAAACGTCTTGCAAAACGCCTTGTCATCTCCAGATGCTGTGCCTGGTCCTGGCCAACGGGGACCTTTGTAGCTTTATGTATTATAATATCTGCAGCCATCAGAACGGGATATGTAAGAAGCCCCGCATTGATGTTATCAGGCTGCTTCCGTATTTTTTCCTTGAATGATGTAGTCCTTTCAAGTTCCCCGACATAGGCATTCATATTAAGAAGAAGATACAGTTCGGTTACTTCCGGTACATCACTCTGAATAAAGATAGTAGCAGCTTCGGGATCGATACCGCAGGCAAGATACTCTGCCAGCACCTGTCTTATGTTTGCATGAAGGTCAGAAGGTTTTGGATGTGTTGTAAGTGAATGATAATCTGCAATGAAAAAAAAGCATTTGTTTTCCTTTTGCATTTTGAGGAAATTCTTTACTGCACCAAAATAATTACCCAGGTGCAGGTTCCCTGTTGATCGTATTCCGCTGACTACTGTCTCCATGTCGTTCTTAAAAATCCGATGCAAAGCTAATGTTTTTTTGATTTACCGGATAAAAAATTGACCGGGTGCTTAAACATCTACGTATTAAAAAGGCTCTGATCTAAATTACAAAGCAGTAATACGATAAGATCCCTCGCTGGCGCTCGGGATGACAGGTTTATAGGAGAGACAGGGGAGGGAAGCGAAGAATCTTTCACGGCGAGAAGTAGTAGAGAGGATTATATTGTTGGAAT
>CAYQZL010000012.1:0-43115 GCA_964421975.1 uncultured Rikenellaceae bacterium | reverse complement strand
GATAATGAGCGGTGACTGGAGTTCAGACGTGTGCTCTTCCGATCTAAAGATCATGAAGTTATCCGAGAAGGAAATTATGGCCATTAATAATCTTAAAGGCCGGTTACCAATGCGGATAACTCCGTATTTTGCATCTCTGATCTGTAACACAGGTTTTTCGCATCCGCTTCGCCGGAATGTCATACCGGTTGTTGAGGAATTATTGCAGACCAGTACGGAGCAGTCAGATCCTTTACATGAGAAATCTTTTTCTCCCGTAAAAGGCATTGTGCACCGTTATCCCGACAGGGTACTGTTTACAGTGACCCAGGTCTGCTCTAATTATTGCAGGTATTGTACCCGTTCACATTCAGTAGGTAAGCTTGACAGGCTTGGAAAGCAGGATTTCGAGAAGGCTTTCAGCTATATCGCTGCCCATAAGGAAGTGCGGGATGTTCTTATCAGTGGTGGTGATCCTCTCACCCTTACCGATGAGGTACTGGATTACATTCTGTTCAACATAAGGAAAATTGAACATGTGGAAATAATCCGTATCGGAACCAGGACACCTGTCGTTCTGCCTCAGAGGATAACTGATAACCTTGTGAATATTCTTAAAAAATATCATCCACTGTTTATAAGCCTTCACTTCTCACATCCGGCTGAAATAACACAGGAATGTGCTGAAGCATGTATAAAGCTGGCTGATAACGGATTTCCTCTCGGAAGTCAGACAGTCCTCCTTAAAGGGATAAATGATAATGTCCCTGTAATGAAGGAGCTCATGCATAAGCTGCTGAAGATAAGAGTAAGGCCATATTATCTGTATCAGTGTGACCTCATACCAGGTTCAAGCCATTTCAGGACAACTGTCAGGAAGGGTCTTGAGATAATAAAAGGTCTCAGAGGTTTTACAAGCGGATACGCCGTTCCCACATTCGTTGTTGACGCTCCCGGCGGAGGTGGCAAGGTCCCTCTTCTGCCAAATTATGTGGTTGATCATAACAGCGAAAAAATAGTACTTCGCAATTATAAGGGTACTTTGTGCGAATACCCTGAAAAATAGGCATTTAATGAAAGTTGGTTTGACTTATGACCTGCGGTCGTGGTATCTCGACCGCGGGTATTCTATGGAGGATACTGCCGAATTTGACAAGCAGGATACTGTGGATGCACTTGATACAGCTCTCCGTAAAATGGGATTTGAAACTGAAGCAGTAGGAAATTGTTTTCAGCTTATTGAAGCCCTGACAGCAGGAAAAAAATGGGATCTGGTTTTCAACATAGCCGAAGGACTGTATGGCGACGGAAGGGAATCAGTTGTCCCTGCAATACTTGACCAGTACAGGATACCATATGTATTCAGCGGACCTGTTATTCTGGGTGTTTCACTCAATAAATATCTTACAAGACTTATTGTTGCCGCTGCCGGAGTACCGGTAAGTCCCGGTATGCTGATAACTACTCTGTCAGATATTAAAAACTGTAATCTTGAATATCCGCTTTTCATAAAGCCTGTTTCTGAAGGTACGGGTAAAGGTATAACTGAAAAGAACCTTCTGAATTCACCGTCTGAACTTAAGGAGATGGCCGGATATCTTCTTGAACGGTTTAACCAGCCTGCCCTTGTGGAAGAATATCTTCCCGGAAGAGAATTCACAGTTGGTGTTACAGGTTCAGGCGAAGATTCAGTGGCCATTGGAGGAATGGAAATTGAGTGCCGGGATAATTTTCCTTATTCTGTTGAATTCAAGGAAAATTATCAGCAATATTGTAAATATATTCCGATGCCGAAGGAGTTTTCAGATGAATGCAGCAGAGTGGCACTCAATGTATGGAAAGCTATCGGTGGTGTTGATGCAGGCAGGGTTGATGTGAAAGCTGACAGGAATGGAAGGATGTGCTTCATGGAAGTCAATCCCCTGGCCGGACTTCATCCGGTACATTCAGACCTGCCGATATTGTCAAGAATGGCAGGAATTGATTACCAGGCTCTTATTGAAATGATTGTAAGATCATCGCTTAAACGTTATAATCTGGTCCAATGAACTCCGGTAAGTGCTGTATACTATATAATCAGCCTCATGAAAATGCACTGGCGGATGAGCTTGATGTTCTGGATCAGGTAAAATATGTTGAAAAACATCTTCATCAGATCGGGATAGAGACATTCAGAAAAGGCATTACTTCGGATTTCATGGCAGAGATAGCCGAACTGGCTGCTGATAAACCCGGTTTCGTATTTAACCTGGTTGAATCGATCATCAACAAGGGGGAGCTGTGTTATTTTATACCCGCCCTTCTTAATGTATATTCAATACCCTATACAGGCAATCCCCTGGAAGCTATATTTGTCACAACCAGCAAGGCATTTACTGCCAGAGCATTAAAGCAAGCCGGAATTAATAATCCGGGAGGATTTCCTCCTTCACAGTCAGCTGCTCTGACACCGGGAAACATGTATATAATAAAGCCGGTCTGGGAGGATGGCTCTTTGGGAATAACAAGCGAATCGGTCTTTACTTTTACACCGGATATTGCTGATAAGCTTAAGAAATATGATGATACCCATTGGATTATACAGGATTTCATAGATGGCAGGGAATTCAATATCAGTATTATTTCCGGAGAACACGGTCCGGAAGTGATGCCGGCAGCTGAAATGGTCTTCAACGATTCATGGGATGATAAGCCGAGAATTGTCGACTTCAAAGCAAAATGGGAAGAAGGTTCTTTTGAGTTTGAAAATACAATAAGAGATTTTCCGGGAGACAATTTAGATCCTGATCTCGGAAAACGAATAAACGATATTTCTCTGAAATGCTGGAAAATATTTGGTCTTAAGGGTTATGCCAGAGTAGATCTGCGTGTTGATAAAAACAATATTCCTTATGTGATCGAAGTCAATGCAAATCCCTGCCTTTCACCCGATAGTGGTCTTGTAGCAGCAACAAGGGCTGCCGGACTGGAGTTTTCGGAAGTTGTCAGGCGTATTATCAACGATTTGAATAACTGAATACAAAATGAATATAATCGGGGGGATAGTCAGTGAAGACAAGCATCGGCTCGAAGAGATACTTGTATCAACCGGTTATTTTTACGATTTTGAGATCCGTACCGCTCTCGAGCTGGCTGATCAGACTGTTTTACAGGGTATGGAAGGAAGCGGTTACTACTGGTTTAAAGTAACTGAAGGAGATCAGATACTTGCCTTTGCCAATTACGGTAAAAATGAATTCTCCACTCATTCATGGGAGCTTTACTGGATCGCAGTTCACCAGGATTTCAGGAACCGCAAACTTGGAAAAGCACTGTTGAATGCAATAGAGGATAGTGTACGGGAAAGAGGCGGAAAGATACTATGGATTGAAACATCAGGACGGCCATTATATAAATCCACCGAAGAATTCTATAAGCATAACGGGTATGAACTTCAGGCCAGTCTGAAGGATTTTTATGGTCCGGGCGACCCTAAACAAATCTATGCCAGAAAACTATGATCCCGGAATAGATCATTTGATAAGATTTGCATTATAATATTCAGGACTGCCGGTTACCTCCTCTCCCAACCAGTCAGGTTTTTCATAATTTTCATTTTCAGATTCCAGCTCCAGTTCTGCAATTATGAGGCCATCATTCAGATCGTGAAACACGTCTACTTCATATGTATGTTTCCCGTGAGGAATGAGATATCTTGTCTTGACAATTTTCCCGGGAAGGCACAGTCTCATCATATCCATGGCATCCTGTACCGGTATCTGAATATCCCATTCACTGCGGGTTATTGAGTTTTCTTCCGCACGTCCCTTGACTGTCAGATAAGCTTTATCATCAGCAATTCTCAGTCGTATGGTTTTATGATCATCAATTGAAAGATATGTCTGAATAACATTTATCTCCCTTACTGACAGATGTCTGAATTCTCCCTTTACCAGGAATTTCCGTTCAATTTCTTTTCCCATTATTCTCATTTTAAGGTATAAAGATACATGAAGATTTTATTATTAATTTTGGCTCATCTGACATATATACCAATGGATGTTAAAATTGAATCCGGCTGGAAAGAGAAGCTCAATAATGAGTTTGGCAAGGCTTATTTTGTCAATCTGACCACATTCATAAAGGATGAATACCGGAATGCAAGCATTTTTCCTCCGGGTGGATTGATATTCAATGCTTTTGATCTCTGCCCGTTTGATAAGGTAAAAGCCGTTATAATCGGTCAGGATCCATATCATGGTCCCGGGCAGGCTCATGGCTTATGTTTTTCAGTAAGGGATGGAGTTGATTATCCTCCGAGCCTGATAAACATTTTCAAAGAGATAGAATCGGATCTTGGATATAAGCCATATTCATCGGGAAACCTTACCCGGTGGGCTGCCCAGGGTGTCCTTCTGTTAAATGCAACACTTACGGTAAGGGCTCATCAGGCCGGATCGCATCAGAGGAAAGGCTGGGAGGAGTTTACAGATGCCGTTATCAGAACGCTTAACAGCGAGAAGAACAATATTGTTTTCTTTTTATGGGGAGCATATGCACAGAAAAAAGGCGAATCAATAGACAGGAACAGGCATCTTGTTCTTGAGTCGGTTCATCCCTCTCCCCTCTCTGCTTCAAGGGGATTTTTCGGAAATAAGCATTTCAGCAGATGCAATGCTTACCTGACTGAACATAATCTAGGTTCCATCGACTGGAGATAGTATCAGTTTATCTGGCTGATTCCAGTCCGGCAGAAATAGTCCTGATTATTTCATCAGTCTCCTCGAAACCAAGTGACATTCTCAGCATTCCTTCTTCAGGGTATTTTTTCCCCCATACAGATGCGACAGGCATCAGAATTGTGCGGGGATCGCCGAGGGTGGGAATGACCTTTATTTTATCCGAGACAGCTTTAATGAATTTGTCACGTCTCTTTTTCTTAACTGAACTGGTATTTCCTTTAAAATCGAAGGTTATCATACCTCCAAAACCTTTGTTTCCGAAGAGTGTTTTCGCTTCATGATGGCTCGGATGTTCTTTAAGCCCTGGAAACCATATTTTCCCGATCAGATCTGATCTCTTCAGCAAACCGGCAACAGCTGTTGCATTGGCACATTGCTGCCTGAACCGCAGACTGAAGGTCATCATTTGTGTACTAAGTCTGTAGGCATCATCTGCTGACAGCATATGTCCTGTATACCTTCTGTACTTTATCGCAGATTTCATAAGGCGGATATCATTCCCGCAGACTGACCCTGCTGTCAGATTGCCATGTCCGGAGAAATACTTTGTTGCACTGTGAATAACAATATCTGCCCCGTGATCCGCCGGCTTGTAAAGGTATGGTGTAGCAAAAGTATTGTCCACCAATATTTTTGCCCCGTATTTCTTTGCAATGCCAAATAGTTTTTCTGCATCAGGGACCACAAGGAGAGGATTGGAAATGATCTCAATATATACCAGCGCGGGCCGGATATCCCTGACAGCTGCTTCAAACTTGTCAGGATCATATCTTTCGTTGTCGGGATTTATACTGCGGATATCAATTCCTCTTCTTTTCTTTAATATTTCATCGGCAAATGAGATTGTTCCTCCGTATATCTCGCTGAGAAAGAGCCAGGGATTTTTATTGTCAGCTTCCTGGAACAAAGACAATCCCAGATCTATTGCAGCCATTCCGGATTGAACCAGTATGGCCCAGCGGGTGCCTTCAATTTCCTGTATATCTTCTTCCGCAGCTTCAACTGTGGGATTGCGGTAACGGGAATACAGATAATAATCAGGGACTCTTTGAGGATCGCTTTCTCCGCTGTATGCTTCAGCAATTGTCTCAGCATTATAAAGTTCAAAGCCTGAATCCCTGTAAATGGGCATACGGGCACTATTCACCGTTTTTTTCTTCATGGATCATATATGTTATCATGGTACCAAAGCTTCTTCAGGGATAACATTATTTACTGTCAACACCCTGTTTGCCATATCGGCAACAGAGACTTCATAGGTAATTCTCATCAGGCCTATATAGTTCATATATGTACTGTTTACAGGACCTGTGGAGAATGTTACCCCGTTAATTTCAGCAGTTATTTCAGCTTTCGGAAATGCTATGGAGACTCTTTTATAATCCGACAGCCCTCCCGGATTAACCACTCCGAGTTTTTTAACATTCCCGACAGTATCTCTCACCCCGGCAGTATTTATAACCACATTACGCATTATCTCATTAGCCTGTAAATTCCTGATCCTCACATCCGTAGGACCTTCAGGTTCCCATTCTTCTTTCTTACAGGCAAACAATGACAGCATAACAAGCAAAAGGACAACATTTCTTTTCATTGCAGATTGTATTTCAGATCACATTTATCAGACCTGAAATTTAGCAAAGAAGTTGCAAGCTGTCAAATAATTTCAAGGCTGTTTGCCGGAACCCATCCTTTATTTCCGTCGGGAAGCCTTATTTCCTTCCACTCACCAACTTCGTCTTCCACACTTACCTTCAGACCTTCATGTATAACAAACAGATCTGTTCCACTCGCGTCAGGAGAACTCTTTGCATTGACTACGGGACTGAATATTATTGCCTTATTGCTCTCATAAACAAGTTGTTTGTTCCGAAAAGAAAATGAACCTGATGCAAAAGACAGAATGAAGGTAATTATTGCAAGCCAGAAGCCTGCAACTTTAAGATTATACTTTGATGAGTAAAAATATACTGACAGGAAGAACATGCATATTATAAACGAAATAAGGCTTAATACAGCCCATGTGTCAGATTTAAGCAGAAGGGCAATGAAATTAAACCATTTTACAAAAAAAAGTTCAGGGATCTCATCGATCCGGTCAGTAACCATTGTCCTGGCAATCTGCAGGTTATAGGAAATATCTTCATCAGCCGGTTTCCTCAGGTGTGCCCGTTCATAAAACAGTATTGCGCCCGGTATATTTCCCATCTTGAAATATGTATTACCGATATTATATTCCAGTTCTGCAGATCGGTATCCGGCAGTATAAAGGCCGTTCCATTCTTCAAGTGCTTTTTGATAATCTCCTGCGGCAAATGATTCAGTTCCCTTCGTAAATCTGTCGTCTGCTGCGTCCTGTGTAACTGCAGACAGATTCACAAGGAGCAGAAGGAATATTACCGGTATTCTGACTAATCTCAAATCCATTTTCATTAAATTGAATTTTCAACTGATCTGATAAATCCTGACGCATCATCATAAATTGCAGATACTTCGGATATGGAGGAAGCCGGAGCATATCTGGCATATTCACATTTGTCCAGTATATCCTCAAGATTCTTAATCTTTTCCTCCGCTATACCCCTTTCCTGTAATGCACTGACTGCATTGTTCCTTGTCAGCTCCGACACAGGTATGCTGAGTTTATCGCTCAGGTAACCCCATATAGCCTTAAGTATTTCTTCATAAAACCTGTCCGTTTCACCTTTTTTCAGACAGAGGGCAGCTTCCTTAAGTCTTTTGACGGCGACCTTACCTGCCTTACGGTTCTTAACAGCTTTTATATCAGCATTCCTTCTTATATGTTCGCGCCGTATAAACAATATTATAAGGAACAGAAGCAGTGCAATTACATAACCCAGATAAAATGAATTCTGCGATATTAACTGAACTCCCGGCTTGATCAGTTTTCCGGGATCTTTTCTGATGAACCGTATATCCCTTCCCAGAAATCTGACATCTTCCTTTGAAACACCTCCAAAAACAGTAATTTCTGAGCTTTCCCCGGTTCCTTTTTTTGCATGGAACCTGAATTCAGTGGTGGTAAGGCGATCATATTTACCTGTTGATGTATTGAAATATGAATATTCAAGTGGCGGAATTACAAAGTCTCCGTGATGACGGGGAATAAGCAGATATTCAAATGTCCTTTGTCCGGAAGTGCCGTTCAGGGAATTCTTAATGTCATCAGTTACTTTCGGATCATATATTTCTATATCAGGCGGGAGTTTCAGAACGGGTGTTCCGGCAAGTTTAAGATTACCGGAACCGCTTATTGTTATTTTATAATTTACCGCATCATTTACATTTACGCTATCCTTATTTATTGAGGCCTTGATATTGATTTTTCCGACAATACCTGAGAAATCGGCAGGTTTTGTTCCGGGAAGAGGCTTTACGGTTATTTTCACAGGTCTGCTGGCTACAGCCTGAGGCACGGTTGTATATGACGAAAAGAAATCCCCGAAGAAGGGATCTGATCTTCCACTTCTTTGCTGGATAAGCACAGTTATCTGTACCGGATCAATAGTTATTTCACCTGTCATCTGAGGGTACAGAAGAAACTGCTGAATTACTCCTGTCCCGTATACTGTTCCGTTTATATTCTCCTGTCGCAGGGAATTAAGCGGAGGTGTTTCGAGATCCGTTTTAAGGAAGCCAGTAAACGCAGGATATTTTATTTCGTTTATACCGGACAGGTTTACCCGTGTATAGAGTTTAACGGTTGCTGCAACAGGTTCTCCGATGTAGACTTCCCTTCTGTTTATAATAAGATCGAGAGATACCTGTCCTCCCTGAGGAGCAGGTTCTGCTGACTGCTGCTGAACATTTGCACCCTGTTGTCCCTGAGGCTGGGGAACATTGGCACCAACAACCTCAATCCGGACCGAATCGGAATACCAGGTTTTATTTTTTATTGTAACAGATGCCGGTGCCAGGACATATTTTCCTTCCGTATTTGCCTGCAGGTAATATAGATATGAATATGTGGTTTCACGTGTTATTTTACCGTTTATGATCTGTGTACTTGAGCTGTAAGACGTCTGGGGCCCCATCAGTCTGATGAATCCTGTAAAAGGAGGAGCTGTAAAATCTCCTCCACCGGCATTTACACGCCATTGTATGGTAAATTGTTCTCCTGCCTGTACTACCGAAGGATATTCTGCTTCGACAGTAACATCCTGACTCTTTGTTCCCAGCGATATGAGAAGCAGAATAATATATGTTACAGTTTTTTTCATTCCCGGGGATTACCAGTTTCTGAGTGTTTTTACCTTTTCCTGTCTGGCTTTAGCCAGTTTTACTTTTTCCTGTACATCTTTTTCATCATTACCAAGGGCGTTCAGTATACGTTCCGCATCTTCTTTTGATATCTGCTGCTCCTGGGCCTGCTGTTGCTGCTGTTGTTGATCTTCATTATTCTTTTCCTGATCCCTGTTACTGTCCTGCTGCTGGTCCTGATCATTCTTTTCCTCCTTATTCTGATCCTTATTTTGCTGTTGTTGCTGCTGCTGTTGCTGTTGTTTCAGAAGGTCCTGCGCATACGCCAGGTTGTATTTTGCCTGCACATTGTCCGGATCGAGTTTCAGGGATCCCTTATAGGCTTCTATACTTTCATATATCTTGTCTGACATAAGAAATGAATTACCCAGATTGTAAAGGCTGGCAGATTTTTTCTGCCGGTCATCATTCATTTCATAATTGTTCTCAAATTGTTTTCCGGCATCTTCGAATTTTTTCTGCCTGTACAATGCATTTCCAATATTAAAAACTGCATCTGCGGATGCATTGTTTTTATCAAGGGCCTTTCTGTAAGATATTTCAGAATCGGGATATTTCTCCTTATCGTATTCCCTGTTACCCTGACGTATATATTTTTTATCTCCCTGTCCATAAGTAAATAACGGAAGTAAAAACATAAGCAGAGCCAGGGCTGCGGACTGCCTGTATAACATTTTCTGATATTTTTCTTTTCCGGACATATTCTTTACAAAGATCAAATTTTGTATCGGAACAATTTAATATTTGCCAGTTTTCTGTTCTTCCTTTCCATAATCATGAATTCAATGAAAAGGAACAACAAAGCCATTATTGCAAAGATCCTGAACTGATCGTTATATTCTGTATACATTTTACTTTCAAGTTCCTGTTTTCGCATTTTCCGTATTTCATTGAATATTTCGTCGAGACCAATATTTGTATTGCTGGCACGGACGTAGTTCCCGGAGGCGGTTATCGCTATTTTTTTGAGAATATCTTCATCGAGCCTGGTTATTACAGTATTACCTTCGTTATCTTTCAGGTAGTCTGTTCTGTTTCCGGTCGGAACAGGGACCGGTACACCCTCAACAGAACCTATTCCGATTGTATGGATCACAATTCCTGCTTTGGATGCTTCCGTTGCAGCCGCAACAGGATCATCCTCATGATTTTCACCATCGGTGATAATGATCATAGCCCTGCTCTTGTCCTCTCCGGGTGTGAATGAACGTATTCCAAGCTCTATTGCGGATCCTATTGCAGTTCCCTGTTTAGGGACCATTTGAGGACTTATGGTTGACAGGAACATTTTTGCCGAAATATAATCAGTGGTAATGGGTATCTGGGTATAAGCGTCACCGGCAAATACTATCAGACCGATTTTATCATTTTCCAGATTGTCGATAAGTCTGTTGAGAGCCTGTTTGGCTCTGGTAAGTCTGTCGGGCTGAATATCCTGTGCCAGCATTGAGTTACTGACATCGAGAGCGATAATGACTTCCACTCCCTGTTTTTTCACTTCCTCCAGTCTTGAACCAAACTGGGGTCTGGCAAGTGCCAGGATCACAAGTGTGAGTGCTATCAGGCTCAAAAGGAATTTGAGTCCGGGCCGGATTATTGAATATTCAGGCATAAGCTTTTTAACAAGTTCGGGAGTACCAAACCTTCGGAGGGCTTTCCTTTTTCTTCTTTCATTCAATATCCACAAAAGGATCATTACCGGAAGCAGAAGCAACAGGTACAGGAAGACGGGATTTGCAAATCTGAATAACTGCATTGTTCTCTGATTCAGGTAATATTTTTATAAATGGTTTGCCTTATCAGCATATCAAGGGCCAGCAAAGTGAAAGCAATAATTGCAGGAATGAGGAACTTTTCTTCCCTCCTGGTGAATTGCCTTACATCAATTTTTGACTTTTCCAGTTTATCAATCTCCGAATAAACCTGTACAAGCTTATTGTTATCAGTCGCACGGAAATATCTTCCTCCTGTTTTTGAAGATATTTCTTTCAGTATATCTTCATCGATCTCAACAGGCATATTCTGATATTGTGTTCCGAAGGGTGTCTGCACGGGATAAGGAGCTGTACCCATCGAACCTACTCCGATTGTATATACTCTGATCCCAAATGTTTTTGCAATATCGGCTGCTGTAGCCGGTGCAATTTCACCTCTGTTGTTCACTCCGTCAGTAAGGAGTATTATAACTTTGCTTACAGCTTCAGAATCCTTTATCCTGTTAATTGCGGTAGCAAGTCCGTTACCTATTGCAGTTCCGTCTTCGATCATTCCGCTTTTTAGTTCCCGCATAAGGTTAATAAGGACCGCATGATCTGTGGTGAGCGGGCATTGGGTAAAACTCTCCCCGCTGAATACAACAAGACCCATTCTGTCATACGGGCGTCCGGAAATAAATTCGGTTGCAACATTTTTTGATGCTTCGAGCCTGTCGGGTTTAAAATCCCTTGCAAGCATACTGCCCGATATGTCAATTGCGAGGATAATATCAATTCCTTCTGTGGTCACATCCTGATATCTGTCTGATCTCTGTGGTCGTGCCACAACTATTATCAAAAGACATATGGCAATTGTCCGTATAGCAAATAATACATGCCGGAGCCAGTGCCTGAAACTACTGCCCGAATTGCC
This sequence comes from uncultured Rikenellaceae bacterium, assembly GCA_964421975.1. GTDB lineage: Bacteria > Bacteroidota > Bacteroidia > Bacteroidales > VadinHA17 > LD21. The sequence continues at coordinate 31,506 of CAYQZL010000012.1, read as the reverse complement.
AAAAGCTCCGGAGTCGGGCATCTTGAGCGATGAACTGGTTTTCTGTTGCCTGATTATATACCAGGTTATCATTGCCGGAATAAGTAACAGCAACCAGAGATATGCGGGATCGGCAAATGTAATTCCTTTCATTCCTTTACCTCCTTCCCGCTGTTTTCATTAACAGGTTCCTTAGTCTCTTCCTTCTGTCTGGTAATATCCACAAATTGCCATGAATTCTCAAAATGAAGTTCATTCTCCGAGGGATCGGGTCTGTATTTGGCAAACTTTACAAGGTCGGCACCATTCAGAATATCTCTCAGCATAATATATGCAGCGTCTTTTTTAAATCCGGTCCTGAGTAACTCATCAAGTGTCTCAGAGGTAGTAAGCTCGAGAGAATCTACTCCGTACCTGTTACCGAGATATTGCCTGATGATCCCGGTAAGTTGTGAGTAGTATTGTTTCACTTCACCTTTTTGCCATAGTTTCCCGTTCTTAAGCTTCTCAAGTTCACGGAAGGCTATAACATGTGCTGCTTCCTTTATAACGACAGGTTCATATTCCGGTTTAGCTTTTTTGAATCTCCGGAAAAGTCTTATTATCACCCATACCAGAGCTGCCGTGAGAGCTGCGAGAAGCAGCCATGGAAATATTTCTCCAATTGTCAGAGGAGCTTTATAAGGTCCGATTATATCAAAAATAGCCGAGGTTGTATCAGGTGGTGTAATATTTACTCTCATGACCCCGAGAGGAGCATAATCCGAATAATATCTCTTTATTCCCGATTCTCCCGGTAATTCGGCATAAACAGGCGGTACCTCATAAAATCCGGTATCAAAAGAAGTGACAAGATATCTGTTAATTATTCTGAGCCTGTTATTTTCGAGTGCCATAGTATCAATAGCAGGCCCTGAAAGTATTTCAATGTTTCCGAACAGGGTATCCTTAGAGGTGGCAATATCAAGTTTAATGCCGGCCGGCTGGTCTACCGTGACGGTATAACTGATCTGATCGCCAATGTATATCCGGGAAGTGTCAAACTGAGCCTTTACAGTAATATCCTGGGAACTGAGTCGCGGCAGATATGCAGTTAGATACAGAAATAAAAATATGTATATTTTCGATCTCACCGTTTTTCAAACAGTTTAATAAGTGGTTTTACATAATCATCTCCCGTACTTATGAATGCTGAATCGACACCGCATTTCCTGAACATATTGTTAATCGAGGTAATATGGTCGTTCCACCAGCGGGCATAAGCAAACCTTGACATTTTTGAAGATGTATCGATCCATTTCTCCATGCCGGTTTCAGCATCAGAGATCTTTATCATTCCGATATCGGGTATCGCAGTTTCTGCCGGATCATATACCTTTATTGCAGCTATATCATGCTTGTTTGAAGCAATTCTGAGGGCTTCTTCAAAATCCGGTGCAAAAAAGTCAGACAGAATAAATGCAGTACATCTTTTTTTAATTGCATTTGTAAGAAATCTGAGCGGAACACCCAGGTCAGTTTTGCGGCTTTCAGGCCTGAAGTTCAGCAGCTCTCTGATTATCACCAATATGTGTTTTCTTCCCTTCTGAGGTGGAATGAACTTCTCTATCCTGTCGGAAAAGAATATAACACCGATCTTGTCGTTATTGAATATTGCAGAGAAGGAAAGTACTGCAGCGACTTCTGTCATGACATCATGTTTGAAGCTTCCTTGTGTTCCGAAGCTTCCGGAACCGCTCACATCTATTAACAGCATTACCGTAAGTTCACGTTCCTCTTCAAATACTTTTACATAAGGATGGTTAAACCGAGCAGTAACGTTCCAGTCGATACTTCTTATATCGTCACCATACTGGTATTCACGTACTTCACTGAAAGCAATACCTCTTCCCTTAAAAGCACTGTGATACTCTCCTGCAAAAATATGCTTTGTGAGTCCGCGGGCCTTTATCTCGATCTGTCGTACTTTCTTTATCAGGTCAGCAGCTTCCATATCAAGGAACTTCTACGACATTCAGTATTCCGGCAATGATCTTATCCTGGTTAATATTCTCGGCTTCAGCTTCATAGGTAAGACCTATCCTGTGGCGCATCACGTCAGAGCAGATAGCACGGACATCCTCAGGGATCACATATCCCCTTCTTCTTATGAATGCATATGCTTTTGCAGCAACTGAAAGATAAATTGATGCTCTCGGAGAAGCGCCATAGGAGATCATATTTTTAAACTGCGTAAGGCCATATTTTTCCGTATTCCTGCTTGCAAAAACAATATTCAGGATATAATTCTCGATCTTCTCATCCATATATACTTCCCGCACAATATCCCTTGCCCTCACAATATCTGAAGGATTCAGGACTGTACTTGTTTTCGGGAATTCTCTTGCCAGATTTTCACGTATGATCAGCTTTTCCTCTTCCATTGACGGATAATCGATAAGCACCTTAAGCATGAATCTGTCTACCTGAGCTTCAGGAAGAGGGTATGTCCCCTCCTGCTCTATCGGATTCTGTGTTGCAAGTACAAGGAAGGGTTCATCCAGCCTGAATGTTGATTCACCGATCGTTATCTGTCTTTCCTGCATGGCTTCGAGCAAAGCACTCTGTACTTTTGCAGGCGACCGGTTTATTTCATCGGCAAGGATGAAATTGGCAAAAACAGGGCCTTTTTTCACAATAAATTCTTCCTTTTTCTGACTATAGATCATTGTACCTATCAGGTCAGCCGGCAGAAGATCGGGTGTGAACTGGATCCTGCTGAATTTTGCATCAATAATTGATGCCAGCGATTTTATTGCAAGTGTTTTTGCCAGGCCCGGTACTCCTTCGAGAAGAATGTGCCCGTTACCCAAAAGACCGATCAGGAGACTGTCAATCAGATGTTTCTGACCAACAATAACTTTATTCATCTCCATCCGGACCATATCGACAAAGGCACTTTCTCTTTCAATTTTTTCATTCAGTATTTTAATGTCGGCAGTCTGCTCCATAAATTTGAATTTTAAAAGTGCAAATTTAAATAAAGGTATTAAAATGAAATACCCCTCCCTTTAATAAAGGGTACACAAAAGAAGTCTGACATTTAATAAAGAGGTGTTAAGGAGTGTTAAAGTTCTGTTAAATCGGCATTCAGTCATCGTCTGAGATTGTCAATGGATTCCATTGAAATCCGGCCCTTGCTGAACTTCTTACAATAAGTATAAGCAGCAACGGCATAAAAGCTGTATTTGATGAATGAGGAAGTATGAGCAAAATCAGAAACCAGATAATATTCAGGAAAAAAACCAGCCTGAACCAGAAATGCCAGTTTTTACGGAAAATCAGGGAAACCAGACAGAGAAGGATAAAAGGGCTCAGCCAGACAATGTTGAAGTTTAATTTCATCTGCTGATGATCGGTAAAAAAATTAAAGAATATCATCATTATTGCCAGAACGGAGAAGCATGAAAAGAGAATAATATCCAGTATCCGGTTAAACTTTATATCCCTGAAGACAGAGGTAGTAATGATAATAAATATCAGGAGAAGTGAGAAAATAAACATAGGTGATGTGAAGAAGCTTACCTTACCTGGTTCGAGGTTTTTTTCCAGAACAGTAACAGGATTCTGTAAAAGAGGGATCATTTTTCCGCTTCTGTTTACCACTATATCCGATAAGCCATCCTGCATATCCACAGGCAGGAACATACGGTCGCGTGCTGATGCTTTTTTATTTCCGGGAGATCCCATCAGAAGATCAATTCCGAGTCTCAGCCATGGGGCACTTCCCAGATATTTGCCTACCATAAAGCGGAATGAAGGCATTTCATCCCTTATGTCAGGAGGATAAACCATATTATTGCCAATGGCTTTCTCAAGAAGATCCCTTATACGTGTTGAACAGTCATCATAAAAGAAATCATAACGGTATTTAATATTTTCAGGTCTGAGGTTTTCTTCAATCAGCTGAAGCAGTTCTTCTGTTTCCCCGGGCAGAAGATTTATTTTCTGAGATTGCACCCACCTGCCTTCCATGAAGTATTCCTGAATAAACCTCTCATAGGTTGATACTCCAAGCATATATTCCAGTCTGCCTCGTGCAAATTTCCAGGCAAATGCCGGTGTGTTGAAATCAAAGACTCCCCAGTTATAAACCCTGTCGGTACCGGCTGAGTTATCTGTAATTCTCAGAGCACTGTGGCCCCATCGTGAATAAGTTTCATTCCCCGGACCACATGTAAGAAGAAATACATCAGGAACAAGCTGGTCCTGTGAATGCAGGTTCAGGGAGAATGCAAGAGCTATTACCGAAATTGCAGAGAACAGTTTTTTCATGGATTATGGTTATTTGTTCATGAATTCTTCTTTCCGGATACGAAAGTGCGAATAAGTAGTGAATTAGCATTATTCTGACCGGCATTTTTTCAAATTTTATTAAATTGCCGCAAATATTTAATATCCATATGCAATGAAAATGAGATTTCTTATACTGATCCTTGCAATATCTTTCATGTCAACATATTGTAAGAAAAGTGAACCCTTTCAGATAACAGACCTTCATATTCATCTGAAAGGTAATTTCACCATGGAGGATGCCATAGCCAAATCCAAAGCTGAAAATATCAATTATGGCATTGCTTTTAACTGTGGATTGAAATTCCCGATTCACAGTGACAGCCAGATTGATTCAGTGATAAACCTCATGAAGAATTATCCTCAGTTTTATTCTGCCATGCAGGCTGAAGGACGTGAGTGGGTGAATATTTTTTCAAGGGAATCGATGAATAAATTTGATTATGTATTCACGGATGCCATGACTTTCACAGATGAGAAAGGAAGGCGGAACAGGATCTGGATAAAAGAGGAAACATGGATTGATGATGAAGAAGAATTTATGGATTATCTTGTAAATACAATCGTAAAGATATTCAATGAAGAACCGATAGACATTTATGTTAATCCGACTTTTCTTCCGGTTCAGATGGCGGACCGTTATGATACTTTCTGGACGGCTGACAGAATGGACAAAGTAATAAATGCTGCCAAAGCGAATAATATAGCCATTGAGATCAACAACCGGTACAGGATCCCTTCTGCCACATTCATCAAAAGAGCAAAGAAAGCAGGTGTAAAATTCACTGTCGGGACCAATAATGCTGATGAGAATTTTTCCGGTGCGGAATATGCCCTTGAAATGATAAATAAATGCGGACTTACAAAGGATGATTTTTTCGTACCGGTTAATAAAAGACTGAATGGACAACTTTGATATTCTTAGGACCCTCAAATTTCTTCCGGGGATCATTCTGGGTCTGACAGTCCATGAGTTCAGTCATGCCTTTGTAGCGCACCGATGCGGCGATTCGACCTCCAGAGACCAGGGCAGGGTTACTCTTAATCCCCTTAAGCATATTGATCCGCTGGGATTTGTCATGTTACTTTTTGCCGGTTTCGGATGGGCAAAACCGGTTGAGTTCAATGAACATAACCTGAGAAATCCTAAAACCGACACGCTTAAAATAGCAGTATCGGGACCGGTTTCAAATGCACTTTTTGCCATGGTCCTCTCTGGTCTGTTCGTGATCCTTTATAAATTTTTCAACGTGAATTACTATTCGGTCGCGACAGAAATTTTCATTTATGCTATTTATATTAACTGGGGATTGTTCATTTTCAACCTCCTTCCGGTACCACCACTTGATGGTTCACATCTTTTGCTTGCATACTTTAAAAAATACCCTGCACTTTACAACGGATTATATAAATACGGCAGTTATTTATTTCTGGGTGTAATTATCCTTTCCCTGGTATCCAGCATAAATCTCCTGCCGATATGGCCGCTGGTGCAGTTTCTTGGGAATGGGTTCCTTTCATTACTGGGGTTCGGGTCTTAATGATTCAAGATTCAAGATTCGGGATTCAAAATTCAAGATTCAAAATTTGGGTCGTCTCCGAAAAGTTGAAAACTACATTTTTCGGAGTGAGCTCAGGTTTCTGGTTTTGAATTGTTGTTTTCAGGGTTTCAGAGAGTCTCAGAGTTTCAGAGTTTCAGAGTTTCAGAGTTTCAGGGTTTCAGAGTTTCAGGGACAAGCTCATAAGATTTGTGAATAATACTTTGCATCATTTTCTGAGCAGCTGAATCGAATATATCTTAAACAGAGACTTTGAAAACTGCTCTATTTTAAGTATATTGCAGAAAACAAGCTTATTGTGAACATATTGATATTAATACAGATATTGGTCATGGCAGGTTGCGTTGAACTTCAGGCTGACAGATATGAAGCTGCCAGGAACCGGATGGTCAGAACCCAGATAGAAGCCAGAGGTGTGACGAATCAGGCAGTGCTTGATGCAATGCGTAAAGTACCGCGGCATCTTTTTATTCCGCGGGAATATCAGGATGAAGCATACAATGACAATCCGCTTCCGATAGGTTACGGACAGACCATTTCGCAGCCGTTCATAGTAGCATATATGACAGAAGTATTGAAACCTTCAAAAAAAATGAAAGCTCTTGAGATCGGTACCGGTTCAGGTTATCAGGCTGCTATACTGGCGGAAATAGTTGACAAGGTATATACAATTGAGATTGTTCCGGAACTGGCAAAAGAGTCTGAATCAAGACTTAAGAAAATGGGTTATGAAAATATTATCTGTAAATATGGTGACGGATACCTTGGATGGCCTGAACAATCGCCCTTTGACATAATAATTGTAACAGCAGCAGCCGCACAGATACCACAACCCCTTATTGATCAGCTTGCCGAGAACGGCCGTCTTGTTATACCTGTTGGTGAACCGGCTGCAGTTCAGGAACTGATCCTTATCACAAAAAAGAATGGAAAACCTGTTGAAAAGAGGCTTACTTATGTTAGATTTGTGCCGTTTAAACGGCTATGATCCCACAGGGGAGAGACCAAAACAGAACAGGTTATTCATTTTCTGAAATATGAAATCCAATTCTTCTCAGGTCGCACAGGAGATACTGAAAATAATATCAAAAGACAGAATCCGGACAAATCTCCTTAGAAAATCTGAACAAAAAGCACTTGGAATACTGGTCCAGCGTATACCTTCATGGATACATCCGGATCACCTTACATTGATTGGCTTTTTCGGAAGCCTCACAGTATTGCTCAGCTTCATTTTAGCCACTTATTTTAACAGGTATTATCTCCTGATAAATATTATTGGCTTTACACTTAACTGGTTTGGAGACTCCCTTGACGGCCGGCTTGCGATTTACCGCAATAAGTCCAGAAAATGGTATGGATTCTCACTCGACCTTTCAGTTGACTGGATAGGTACCATCCTGATCGGTCTGGGATTTGTCATTTATACAGAAGGTGTTGGAGAATTGCTTGGATACGGATTTGTTGTGCTTTACGGATGGGCGATGATCACAACGCTTCTCAGATATAAAATTACAGGGGATTATACAATTGACTCGGGTTTATTGGGTCCGACAGAAGTAAGAATAATCGTCTCTGCGATCCTGCTGACCGAAGTTCTTATTAAGGATACGATAATGTGGGTCTCGGCATTGGCATGTTTAATTCTTCTCATTGTGAATATTTCCGACTTGCTGAAACTACTTAAGGTAGCTGCCGATAAAGATCGGTGGGATAAAGAAAAGTAAACGGAAAAAAGTGAATAATAATATAGAATTACAGCTTCGGATTATAAATTACAAAAATTGTAAGAAATGGAGCGCAAGAAATTTTTCAGATTGTTTGGAACCGGCACACTGGCAATGACAACCATCAGAGGTCAGTTTGGAGCTGATTCTTTCAGAAATGGTCAGATCAGTAATAGATCTGCTTTTGAAAAAAGAAAGGTTTTGATGAAGGTGGGGTGCCAGTCGGGTGGAACGACAAAAGAAAACCTTGAGTTCAAAGCACGGTGCGGCGTCTATCATATTGACGGAGGTTCTCCAAAAATGATTGAGGGGGTCGGATGGGACCTTTCAGATTCACTTGCCAGAAAAGAAGCCTGCGAAAAATTCGGAATAACACTCGAGGCATATCACCTGCCACTGGATTCAGGCGGAATAGACAGAACATCAATGCCGAACATCATGCTGGGTAAAAGTCCTGACCGCGACCGCGAAATTGAGATCTTACAAAACTGCATACGCGTCGCAGGAAGAACAGGAGTCGGATTAGTCACATACAATACAACCATTCTGCCTATTTTACGGACAGGCAGGGTTGTTGATCCGAAAAGGGGTAATGCATCTTACAGCACATGGAATTATGAAGAGGCATTAAAAAGAAATGAACAAAAAACCATAGCAGGAGATGTTCCGCTTGATGAGATTTATAAGAGAATCACCTACCTCCTTGACCGTTTAATGCCGGTGGCAAAAGAATATAATGTTAAACTTGGCAATCATATTGCAGATCCTCCCGTTCCTGCAGGTTATCGTGGAATAACAAGGTGGAACAGTCCTGATGTATTTGAAGGAATAAAAAGGTTTGCACAACTTTATGAAAGTTCCCACCATGGATTTCTCCTTTGTCTGGGTTCAGTGGCCGAAGGACTTAAGGATCCGAAAACTGAGATACTACCCATAATTAAATGGATTGGTGAAAGAAATCAGATCTTCAGCGTTCATCTCCGCAATATCAAAGGTGGCTGGAATAACTTTATGGAAGTATATCCCGATAACGGAGATATGGATTTCCTGAAGATAATCAGAGTCTTAAGGGATACAGGTTATTCCGGAATGGTCTGCCCTGATCATGTTCCCCATCATGAAGATCCTGCAAGCTCACTCCAGGGATTTGCATTTGCATATGGGTATATAAAGGCTTTGATTCATGCAGCAGCCTCAGAGGTTTGATCATAAAAGGGGAACCGGGAATTGAGCATATGCGCTTTTTTAGATGCAAATGATCTCAGTTGATTCAATAATCAATACTTTCGTAAAAAACAATTAATGGGACTTTTCCATCTGATTTCCATTTTACTGGTTTTATCGGCAATTTTTGCTTACATCAATTTCCGGTTTATAAAGTTACCGGGGACAATCGGGCTGATGGCTCTTTCACTCTTTTTTTCAATTCTGATATTACTTTCCGGGCAGCTTCTTTCTCCATTTAAGAACATTGTAGCTGAAATGCTTGTAAGTATTGATTTCAGTGAATTGCTGCTTGAAGGAATGCTGAGCTTCATGCTTTTTGCAGGTGCCATTCCAATAAAATATGAGGACCTTAAGAGTGAAAAACGTAGTATATTCTTCTATTCAACAGTAAGTGTTATAATAAGTACTTTTATTGTAGGCATCTCTGCTTATTTTCTTTTTTCTCTTTTTGGTATCAGTATTTCGTTAATCAATGCCCTGCTTTTTGGAGCTTTGATCTCACCGACAGATCCTATAGCTGTTCTGAGTATCCTTAAAAATGCCGGAGTTTCGAAATCTCTGGAAACAAAGATTGCAGGTGAATCTCTCTTTAATGATGGTGTGGCTGTCGTAGTATTTTTAACTATCCTTCAGCTGGCGAAACCTGGCACTGAGCTTAATGCAGGAAATGTCCTTTTGTTATTCGGGCAGGAAGCTGTTGGAGGTGTCATCCTGGGAATCCTGCTTGGGTATGTTGGTTATTTTCTCTATGTAAGTATCGATAATTATAAGGTTGAAGTTCTTATAACGCTTGCCATTGTAATGGGAGGCTATACTCTTGCTCATTACATCCATGTATCAGGTCCTCTTGCAATGGTGATAGCAGGTTTGATAACCGGGAACCATGGCAAAAAACTCGGGATGTCGGAAATGACAGCCGAATATGTTGACAAATTCTGGGAGCTTGCCGACGATATACTTAATACTGTACTTTTTGTGCTTATCGGCATGGAAGTACTGATCATAAAAACAAGCAGCACCATGATTTTTATCGGTCTGCTGATGATCGTAATTGTACTTATGACCAGATTTATATCTGTGTGGTTACCTTCTGTCATTATTCGTCTGCGAGAAATAATCCCGCGCAGAGCACTCATAATACTGACCTGGGGAGGTCTCAGGGGAGGGATTTCAATTGCACTTGCATTATCAGTTCCTGCCAGTCTCAACAGAGATATTCTGGTAACTGTTACCTATATTATTGTATGTTTCGCAATACTGGTACAGGGACTGACCATAAACAAGGTAGCCAGAATGAAACTGTAAAATCTCGTGATTCCGGGGCGATTCGAACGCCCGACCCACAGCTTAGAAGGCTGTTGCTCTATCCAGCTGAGCTACGGAACCAATACTATTTAACGAACGCCCGACTCTCCCGACCTGAAGTCGGGATGCTCTATTCCCGAAAATCTATTTCGCCAACAGCGGAATTAGATTTTCGAGGATCCTCGAAAAACATACAAATCACAGATTTGTTGTTTTTCGGGACCAGCTGAGCTACGGAACCTGTTGCCGCGCAAAATTACATTTTTTTTAATTTGATGCAAGTTTAAAATCTTTCTTAATTTCATGAGTATTGACCTTTTACCTGGTGAAATAAATGAAAATCAGATGTTTTAATCCTTGTTTTTTAAAAATTGCAAAAATTACTGCCTACATATTCCGGAATTCTATCAAATTTTAAGATTGGTTTGTCAATATTATTCAGCCTTTCGTCATAATGTCATTTTTGATACTTTGCCAAGTCAATTATTCTTTATTAATTTGTTCTCAAGCTCATGCTATTGGTATAAGAGGAGATGAGCAAGGGTTGGGAGTGAAAATCAACAGGATTGTATTGCAGACATTGACTTTCACATCTGGAACCTGAGGAATAGCGCCAGCTTACCATGGTTCCATCCTTTTATCAGACAGTAGACACGGGAATTATCTCATAAATAAAACCCGCTCCCTGATGTTCACGACCACCCTTCCTCCTCTTATTTTTTTTGTACCTGCTTATCCGGCCAATACAATCAAAATATATGTATACTAAAATGAATTATCTTTAAGTTTTCGGGAGATAAATGAAAACATACATTCGCAGAAGGGAAAAAAACGACAGTCTTGTCATCATGTTTGGTGCATGGGGTACAGATGAACATGTATTTGTACCTTTATGTAATGATGAATTTGATTTTATTCTTTTTTACAATTATTCAGCAGACCAGGCTCTTGTACTGCCCGAAATGAAAACATATAAGAAGATAACACTCATCGGATGGTCACTTGGTGTATGGGCTGCCGAATATCTTTCTCCGTCAACAGGCATAATTCCCACCCTTAAAATAGCTGTGAACGGAACTCCGGTACCATTGAATGATCATTACGGAATTCCTCCGGAGTCATTTGAAGAAGCACTTGATCATATAACGGAGGAAAGCATGGAAAAGTTCTATTACAGGATGTTTGGAAACAAAAGGACATACAATCTCAATTCGAACAAGATACCCAAAAGAACTTTGAGCTCTGTACATGATGAAATGAGATGGCTTTATAACAGGATAATGGAACAGAAAGAACCTGGCTTTCACTGGGATTATGCGGTAACAAGCAGATCGGACAGGATATTCCCTTCGGAAAATGTTTCGAAATACTGGAAAAATATTAAAAATACAAAACAGATCATTGTTCCCTATCCTCACTATTTGTTCTACAAATGGAACTCATATGCTGATTTCATAGCTTATGTGGAAAAACAGGGCCGCCACCGGAACCCTGTATCAGAGATACATGAATCTGCAGCAGGCTTAAAGGTCTTTAATAAGAATATTTGAATCTGAAGCGGCAGTGATGCGATCGTATCTTTCAAGTATTTCAGTTACCTTTTCATATTCAGTGTCTCTCATTACATATTTTTCCTGCGTGCCCTTTTTATCGAAGCGCGACAAAACATAACTGACCGTTAGCTTGTTTATATCCATTGAAGGCTGATATAATCTCTCCTTATCTTCATGTTCATGTATTACTGAGATCAGACCTGATCCGCTCAGCTCTTCAAGAATATCGCGGGCCAGCCGGACCGGAATTTTGAGTTTACGGCTTATGTCTTCGGAACTCAGAGGCTTTTCACCAAGATCAAAGCTCTTGATTATGAGATACATTACAAGAAGAACCATTGTACGTTTCTGAAAATGACTGATATTAAGTGCTTCCGATTCGAATTCATATCTTGAGACATTCTGGTTTGCAAATGACAGTTCGGCACCAAGGAGAATAATGATCCAGCATGTCTCCAGGAAAATCAGAAAAAGAGGTATTGCGGCAAGTCCTCCGTAAATAGCACTGAGTTTGGTAATGCCATATTGCAGATCGAGGTAAAGCCATTGCAGTATTTTCAGGAAAGTTCCGGCAATGATCCCTGAGATAAGTGCAGGCATGAACCTGACTTTCACATTTGGGATCACTATGAACAGGAGGGTCAGCATCAGCCAGATAAGAAGATATGGTGTGGACTTAATGAGGAAGCTCACTATCCATTTAAAGGATGCAAGTATTGGTGCCCTGTCCATAAATTCAGAAAGGTTTGCAATAATGAATATCGATATACTGCTTGAGAGGATTATCAGTATCGGTGCGATCAGCAGGATGGTAAGGTAGTCAGTGAATTTTCTGTACCAGGGCCGGTGTATCGAGGTCTGCCAGATATGATTAAAAGAGGTTTCAATCTGATTGAGCAATGAAATAACAGACCAGATCAGTATTATAGCTCCTATCCCCGCCAGGTAACCTCCCCGGGTACGCTGAACAGTGTTTTTTGCGCTTTCAAGAAGCGGATTGAGGATATCACTGTATAAGGTAAACTCCTTTGAACTTCTTATAAGTGATTCAAGGTTCTGATCGAGACCGAATCCTTTTGCTATTGCCAGTGCAATTGCCACAACAGGAATTATCGAGATCAGGGTATAAAATGTCAGTGCCGAAGCACGAAGACTGACCTTATCATTGAGCGAATTCCTTGCAGCCAGGACAATTATTCTGAGCTGCCTTATAAGAAAACTTTTCCTTCTTGATAATTCGGAAAGCGGTGTATGCCAGATAGCATCATTCCACTTTTTAATTTTATTCAATGGCCAGGATAATTCAGGATTTGCCATCATTAAGGTTTTGATTGCAGAACAGTGTTAAAACTAATTTCACAGGTACAAATATACACAAACTATGTAAATAGTTCAATAGTAGAGCTATATATTCAGCGATGGCAATATTTTCCTTCTCCCGTGTATCTCACGGTATGTACAGAACAGGCATACCTTGTAAAATCTGAAGAGCCATAAAGGTGGATCTGAAGAATCTATTTTTAATTCCATTCTTTCCCTGTACCTTATGTATATCCCTGCAAGGATAAGGGTTAAACGGAATATTTTCAAAACATTATATATCTGAAGCATCCTGACGGTTGACGAAAAAGCCAGTTTATCCGTTACCATATCATACAGTTTGCTCAGGTTTTCGATACCCAGTTTTGTCTTATTCAGAAACTCCCTGTTCGATTCAAGGCCTTCATGCAGAAGTCCGTTATCAATGTGAAGTATACTGACTCCTGCTTTATGAAGCTGATAGCTCATAAGTGTATCCTCGTGGCCGTATTGCTTAAGTTCCTCATTAAATCTAAGTTTAGAGAATATTGTACGGTCAAAGAGCACATTAAAGGTAGAAAATTTCTGGTACGGGTGCTTGTTCCTTTCAGAAGCTTTCAATTCATCTTTTTTCCTTCCGTACTTCCATCTCAGGATCCTGTCAGGATCTCCGGGAGGAGATTTATGATATATCACACCACCGCATGCCACTCTTGCAGCTGACATTACCGGTATCCATTTCCGGATATATGCTTCGGCTGTTCCGGGGATCATCGTATCGGCATCAATAAAAAGGAGGAAATCTCCTTTTGCTTCAAGTGCAAGTCTGTTCCTGATCGCAGCCCTTCCGATATTTACCGGAGAATCAAGTATTCGTACGCCATCACCTTCAAGTGAGCGGTATTTAGCCTTAAATTCGGCAGAAGATCCGTCGTTACCTATGATAATCTCTGTCAGTTCAGGTATTCTTCCGATGCAGCTCTTCATACTATAAACGAGCGCAACAATATCATAATCACAAACCGGAATGAGCAAAGAAATTGTCATTGTATCCACCCTCGAATTAACCTGCCAAATTTACAACTTATTTCCGAATATAGTTTGAGTATCTGTTTGGCGAAGAATTTACAATGATTATTTTTGTGTTCATGTCTGATTTAAGATTTTTTTGATGAAGAAGTTCCTTCCGGTCATTATGCTGGTGATCCTGCCACTGATAACCTGTTCCCAGGAAAAAAGCGGATATGAGATCAAAGTAAACATCACAGGTATAAGTGATTCAACGATCTTTCTTGCATATCATTTTGGAGATAAGCAATATCTCACAGATACAGTAAAACTGGACCGTAGCGGCCATGGTGTTTTCAGCGAAAGTGAAACCCTGCCTCAGGGTATTTATATGGTAGTTCTGCCCGGACGTAAATATTTTGAAGTTCTGATGACAGAAAATCAGCATTTTTCACTGTCGTGCACATATAATGATTTCTTTAATACACTGAAATTTTCAGGATCAGATGTAAATTCAGCATTCACAGAATATCAGAAACAATGGGTGGAGATGCAAAAAACGGCTTCATTCATTGCGAAGAGGCTGCAATCAAATAAAACAAACAACGATTCGCTGAAGATACTTTCAGCAAAACAGCGTGAATATGAGTCGGAAATGAAAACTTATCTCAAAAGTGTGATAAGCAGGAACAAGTCCAATCTTCTTGGTATCCTGGTAAGATCAATGCTCCCGCTGGAAGTCCCTGAATTCAGTGTTCAGGCCGGAACACATAATCCGGATTCTGTAAGATGGCTGCTGAGATATAATTACAATAAGAATCATTTTTTTGACAATATTGATCTGACTGATGAGAGAATACTGAGAACCCCTATACTTTATGCACGTCTTGAAGCTTTTTTCAAAAATGTTGTCATACAATCACCTGATTCGATAAATAAGGAGATCGACAGGCTTATTCCCAGATGCAGCAATCCGAAAGTATTTCAGTTTGTTTCCGTATATCTTTTTAACCATTTCAGGGAGAGTGAAATAATGGGCCATGATGCTGTTCTTGTAAAGCTTGCGGATGATATTTATTTGTCAGGCAAGGCTGACTGGGTAACCCAGGAATTCAGGGATGACCTTCAAAGACAGGTGGAACTGCTGAGACATAATCTGCTGGGCATGAAAGCACAGAATCTTGTTATGGATTCATATAAAGGGATATTTGTTGCATTGCACGATATTGAGAAGGATTTTACGATTTTATATTTCTGGGAGCCCAATTGCGGTCATTGCAATGAAGCTACACCAAAACTGAAAGCCTGGTATGATAAGGCAAAGAATGATGGTATTGAGATTTTTTCTGTCTGTACCACTTCCAACAGGCAGGAATGGGCCGCCTATATAGAAAAACACGGTATTACATGGATAAACGGCTGGGATCCTGACAGGAATACACATTTCGACTATTACTATAATGTGCAGTCAACACCCATGATCTATATACTTGACAGGAACAAGAAGATCATAGCCAAAAAGCTTTCTGTTGATGATATTCCTTCGTTCATAGACAACTACAGGAAATACTTCAGATAGAAACTATGAAGTCCTGTTACAGTTTTTTGAGAAGATCATAGACTGATCTGAAATGTATTATTCCGGTATCTGTGACCAGTGACCATTCATTTTTAACTTCTGACACTATTAAATAAGGAGACGTTTTGCTTTCCGCTATTTCAAAACCATTTCTTTTTAATGCTCTGACAGTCCAGTTTCTTAACTTTCTGCTTCCTCCCTCAATATATATTTTCCCCTTTGCTTCCGGGATCAGACTGAAGGTTCCGTCGTCAGGATTAAAACCGGTATGTTCAGTGTCAAACAGAGATTCAAAATCATTTGTGAGCCACAGATCTTCAGGTGATCCCTGCTTTAGTCCGGAATGAGTGATAAGCCATATCTTGTCAGCATTATTGACTGCGATATTGAAATCATGAGTGGAAAAGACTATTGTTTTACCTCCGGCAGTGAGTTCTTTCATTAGTTTAATAATTCCGAATTTTCCGGAAATATCAAGAAAAGCAAGAGGTTCATCCATTATCATTAAATCTGTATCCTGTGCAAGCACTCTTGCAATCATTGCCCGCTGCCTTTCACCATCTGACAGTTCTGAAATAAATCTTTGAGTAAAATTTTTCAGTCCTGCCCTGTTTATTGATTCATTTATTATTTCATCTGTACGGCTGTCAATTCTTCCTGTCCAGTCGGTATACGGGAATCGTCCGAGTGCCACGATATCATATACTCTCATATGACTCACCCTGACGATTTCTGTTGAGATATAGCCCACCTTTCTTGCAGATCTGATTCGTGAATAGTGCCGTGTATCCTCGTTACTGATCATTACCAGGCCATCGATGGCTTTCTGTAATCCGGCTATGGTCCTGAGGAGGGTACTTTTTCCGATCCCGTTACTTCCAAGAACGGCTACAAGTTCTCCCTTACATGCTGAAGCATTAAGTGCCGGCAGGATCTGTAATTTTCTCCGGCCGTTCATATAGCCTATGACCAGAGAGTTAATTGTCAGTATTTCGTTTTCGCCGGTTTTCATCAGAATAACTCGGAATTTCTGTTGTTTCTGAGGATGATCCAGATCACCACCGGAATACCGATCAGGGAAGTCACAGAGTTTACCGGCAGAACCTTTTCTGATCCGGGCAATTGTGACAGAATATCGCTTACAAGCATTATTATGGCTCCTGTAAATACTGTCCCCGGCACAAGCAGGCGGTGATCAGATGTTCTGAGCAGATTGCGGACAATATGTGGAACTGCAATTCCAATAAATGCTATCGGGCCGCAGAAAGCTGTAACGCTTCCGGAAAGAATACTTGTACATGCAAAAACAATAATCCGTGCAACAGTCACATTCAATCCGGCACTTGAGGCATAGGTCTCCCCTATCAATAATGCGTTCAGCATTTTAACTGATATCATGCTCAGGATTACACCTGTGCCTACGGAAAGTGACAGGACACTCAGCTGCCCGGCAGAAAGATTTCCAAGGCTTCCCATTGTCCACACAACATAAGCCTTTAGCATAGTTTCATTGCTGAAATACTGAAGGATGCTGACTATTGCAGATATGCCACTCGCAAGCATCATACCTATTATCAGAACCGTCATAATACTCCTGAGCCTTGAAGAAATGAATAAAATGAGTATCATAACTGCACCGGCACCGATCCATGCCGAGGATACGATTATCCAGTTACCTGTGGCATTCAGAGAAATCCCTGACCAGGAAGAAAAACCCAGTATTACAAGAGCCACACCCAGACCGGCACCTGAACTTACACCCAGGACATAAGGCCCGGCCATCGGGTTCCTGAAAATTGTCTGCATCTGCAGGCCGCTCAGCGATAAGGCTATCCCTGCAAGAATTGCCGTAATTGCTTTCGGAAGCCTGAATTTAATAATAAGGGTCCGGGTGTTTTCGTCACCTTGTCCTGCCAGAGATCTTAAAACATCAGCAGGTTTTATTGATACTGATCCAAGAAAGAGATCAAGCACAAAAAAGACCAGAAGCAGAAGAATGAGCACAAGGAAAATCCACTTCCATGTAAGGGCCGGATTATTAATAGCAGCCTCATTTACAGACCTTTGCGGATGAGCCATATCTGTCATTCTATTTTTCTGTAATAAACCGTTTCATGACCGGGGAAAATCTCAGGATGGATTATTGAGGCAATATCTTTGAGAATTATGTGAGGTTTCAGGGAACCGCTTTCCCAGTAATCATTGCCTCCGGATACATTAAGTCTTTTGTTGTTATTATAAATTTTGTTATTAATGAACGGAGGAATTGACCCCAGACGTTTATCAAGAGAGATGACCTCATGTTTTGATAAAACACTTCCTGCATTTAACCAAATGTCAGCCTTAAGTGCTCCCGAATAAACAGTTTCCAGGCTATAGGGCATAGAAACAGATGATCTGGTTTCTTCCCACAGGTATCTGCCTCCTGCATCACTGACAAGTTTACTTATATATGAATTTCCCGGGGAAACATACCAGGTATCACGAAATGGCATTCCAAGCAAAACAATCGGTCTGACTGCCGGTTCCCCTATCTTATGTCTGATACTGAGGTATGAATCTTCAATTTCACGGAAAACCGAGTCGGCGGTATTTTCACGGCAGTAAAGTGCACCGAAAACCTTAATCCATTCTGCTTTCCCGAGAGGATCAGTTTCAAGATAATCAGCATTATACATCACCTTCGTCCCTAGTTCACTGATTTTTGCAGTATAACCTGCCGATTCACTTCCAATCCCGTATATCATCACAAGGTCAGGTTCCGATTTCAGAATAAGTTCGGTATTCAATCCTGAATCATAGCCAATATCTGAGATAAGCCCTTCCTTTATCCTGTTGCTGATAGCCTGATTATATATAAAAGCGGCGCCTGAAACAGCAACAACTGAATTCTGTTCGCCCAGGGCATGGATCATTGCAATATGGGTTGTGGACATACATATGATCCTTTTTACCGGGACCTTAATGATTTTTACAGGATCAACATTAATAAAACACCGGTCAGTGTCCCTTATCAGGTAATACTCATGAATGATATTCCCTGCACCCTGCCATGGATCGTTGATGGTAAGGATAGTGCAGCTGTCAGTCTTTCGCAGGTCAAAGTGTCCGGCATAAATAATATTTTTATCCGGAACCGGATCCGGCTCCGGACCATGTTTTATGACACGGTCAGGATTACATGAAAAAATAAGAATCAGCAGCGTAACCGTGAGAAAAAACATTGTCAAAGCGGTATCTGACAGATTATTATTGTTCGACGCTTTCATTCAGTTATGTGACCCTGATTTACCATAAAACATATATTTCCGGGAATTAGTCCTGCCTGATACTCTGAAATAAATATTCCTTTTCTGCTGAAGATCATAAAATTTCCCTGTTGCTGATAATCAAGAGCGTCGGTAGCAACTATATTTCCATTAACAGGATTGACTGCCATTCTGTAAAACAGATTGTCCGCCTGGTCAATAAATACGGATGAAGGCAGTTCAGTGGAATTTATGTCCATGCATTTTATTCCTCCGTCAATAAACAATAAGGTATCACCATCACTGTCGCTTATCAGATTTAACGGAGAATCTGTTTTTGACGGAAAGGTATACCTTCTTGTCAGGGCATGGGTTTGTGGATTTAAACATATCAGTTCTGCAAAATTGTCTCTTGTCCATCCGCCATTGCATAAAACCCAGATCATACCATTTTTATCCAATGCCATACTTTCCGGTTCAATTCCGACTTCAACGGAATCAATGACCTGATCGGATCCTGTGTCTACAACAAAAACCTTTCTGCCTCCTATCCAGTTGGCTATAAACGCTTTTTGTCCATGTACCACAATGGCTTCAGAGGTGTTTTCTATATTTATATATCCGGAAATTCTGTTTTCCGAGAGATCCAGTATCCTTATTGAATCGGAATAAATGCTTGTAACATATGCCTTTTTCTCCCCGGTAACGGCAATCTGACGGGGTGATATAAATCCGGCAATGGTTTTTTTCGATTCCAGGCTTCGTCTGTCTATTACCTCTATCTTTTCAGAGTTATTGACCACAATATAAATATTATCATTATGGACCATCATTGAAAACGGGACATCTCCCAGGGGTCTGCTATTGACGGCTTTGAAGATATTACTGTATACTTTCAGGGAATCATATGAAAAATATGTGAGAGAGCCATTCCCCCAACCGAAGTTACCTTCATTTACAATAAAAAAACCGTTTGCAGAGACCCGTGACACAACGGGATCTGTAATTACAGGTTCAATTTCTTTTATACAGGAAACCGAAATTATCAGAATCAGGCTGTAAAATTTTAGAATAGCACGCATTGAATTCTCATTTAGTCAGGTTAAACGTTAAAGAAATAAAGAATGATCTCCCTGGTTGCGGATGAAAGGCTATTGTCTGATAATCAGTATTAAGAAGATTTTCGACCTTAAGACTCAGATCAGCACTTTGTTTTCCGATATTTATTTTAATGCCGCTTATGATGTTGTTAATAAAATAAGCAGGCAGGAATTCTTTATTATCCACGGTTATAAATCTTTTTCCGGTAAAATCGGAAATCCAGAACAGGTAAATTTTACCATAGGAAAAGTAGAATGTTCCGTTTGCCTGGTTTACAGGTATATACATTAACTGTTTCTTTCCGGCATCACCTGTTTTACTTTCTGAAACTGATCTGGTAAATGCGTAACCCGCATTGATACGGAAACTTAATTCGTCTTCCGAATACTTTAAGGTCAGGGATGATTCAAATCCTGAAGCATTAACACTTCCGATATTTTCTGCTGTCCACCATGAATATTTACCCGGTTGCCATTGAATCATATCCCTGATGTGATTGCTGAAACATGTTAATTCGGCATCTGCTGACATAAGCGAAGAAAGCCGGTGTGACAACTGATACCCGGCCTCATACTGAAATGCATATTCATTCCTGAGGGAAGGATTGCCTCCCGGATTCCAATATCTGTCATTGAGTGAAGGTATCCTTGAGTTTCTTGAAAAGCCAGCTTTAATGAACTGATCACTGCCTGCCAGTAATCTGTATTCGATTCCTGCCGAGAAGTCAGGGACCAGAAAGGAATTCCCGTCGAGCATCTGTCTCAGCAGCAGGGAGCTTCCAAAACGGTTCCCGGACTTTTTATTCACTGAGACTGTAAGAGAAGTGTAATTACGGGATATAATTCTGCTGTAGTTATTTGAACTGACCAGATTATATTCATCTGTGAATGTGACATTCAGGCTGGTGCTGTTCCTTATCTTCTTCTCAAAACCACTCCTGAAGGCAAAAGTATTCGCAATGTTCTCAGAATATATCGATGCCACTCTGCTAGTATAATTCAGCGTTGTATTCATCCACGACCCTCTGGCAAAGAAGCTCGTATTACCCTTCTCCGACTCGTAACCAATTATGGATCTGAAAGATTCATCATACTGATCCTCATCAGGACTGGTTTGGGCAACAAGCATAGAACCCGGAAGATTCCTTGAAGTTGAACTATACCATAACATTGCAGAAATAAGTCCTGAGGCTTTTTTATGGTAGATCTCTTCCATGAAGGATTTCTGTTTAAGCTGATTGTTTTTTCGTTTTTCCCATAGTGACTCATGTCCTGCAACATTGTTCAGGTAAGGAAAGTTATTTTCTGCCTGATTCAGAAATACTCTGGTAACAGTCTGGAACACATTGTTACCGGCTCTTATTCTAAGGCTTCCCGAATATCGTCCAAAACTGCCGGCTCCTGTATTAAGATGAATTTCAGGATTTGTTTTCCATACAGGTTTATTTTCCAGGCTGACCGTTCCACCGAATCCCCCCGGTCCGATATATGAGGATGCACCACCGAAGCTCAACTCCACATTATCCAGGATCGCCGGATTAAGTAATGAAAAATCTGACTGGCCCAGCATCGGACTGTTAATATTCATTCCATTCCATGTAACCTGTGTATGTGATGCTCCAGTTCCCCTGAATGAGGTCGTTGCAGCCCCGCCGTAGCCATAACTTTTAATAAAAAGGGGAGAACATTCGGAAAGTAATTCAGAGAAAGAGAGATGACCATAGGTTTCCTGAAACATGGAATCGATTGTAATCCTTTTAAATCCGGGGATTTCAGAAGGTATCTGCCGGCTGCTTATAATTATTTCACCTATACGTATAGTATCATGCTGACCGTACAGAGGAATAAAAACCGACATAAACAGAAATAACAGCCTATACTTCAATTCAAGTGAGAATTACAAATCATTCAACCATAAAACCATTTTTCAGGTACCGTTGACCGCTATTCACTGTCTGCAGGAGGCTAAGAGAGGAATCAGATGAAAACTCTGAGCTTTTCTTCCCGAAAGCATTAAATATTGGTTGTCCGGCAGGTCTTCTGACTTGTCCCGGTTCTGAGAAGCCTTCCCATCCCTCTATTTATTTTGGCAAAAAGCAGGACAGTGGCAGGTTATCTCAGAACCATCATCCCGCCTGAGGCGGGATCGGGCATCACAGCAGCGGGTACTGTTGCGGATTCTTACCGCATTCCCTTTTCATTGCAATTTCTATAAATCATTGCAACACCTGAACAATGCAAATATATACTATTTAATTATAATATACGAAATAACTCAGAATTAAGAAATATCAACAGGTGTTGATAAAAAATTACCTGTAATTCAGGATCTCTTTTTCTTATTTCCGGATATCTGCTATAGTGATCCGCAGGAATTTCTCACCTCAAGGCTGGGCGGAATATTTACCTGTCTTTTAAATTTGCCTTTACCGGCGTTCTTAACTTCCGACCAGATCATATTAGATGCTTTGAGTGCGAGTCCTGAAAGAGGTTTTTTGAGGCATGTCACAGGAGTGAACATAAGATCAAATCCTGCCCCCTCTTCCATTGAGATCAGTGCAATATCCTGTGGAACACGAAGTTTTTTGTTTCGGAGAACTGACATAAGCGGATAGACAATTTCGGAATGCATTACAAGAATCAGATCTGCTCTGAAGGGTGGACGCAGGAACTGATCGATCTGATTGAAATAGGTATCATTATCAACAAAAGAACCTTCGAATTCAACAATAACAGGTTTATTTATATGTGGAATTTTGCCTATGGTACTGACGATTTTATCTATTGCAGGAATATCAGATTTAGCAGATTTACGGTCAGTGGCGACTATAATATTTTTGTAACCAAGTTTATTTATGTGTTCAGTCACCAGTTGTATACCGGCAAAAAGGTCGGTATTTACCACATTAAGTTTACCGCTTTTTATGCTTTTTTCAAGCAAAATAAAGGGAAAATCTGCCGTTCGCAGGACTCTGACAGTTTGTTCATCAGCAGCTTCACCAACCAGTATAAGGCCACTGAAAAATTTTCTGAAAGCTCCAATCATCCTGTCATAACGCTGATCATCCGGATCTTTTGTCATTATCGAAAATCCCAGACCGATGCTGTGAAATGATTTCTGCAGATATGGTGTAATTCCCTGGACAAAAGAGTTGGTTAAAGAAGGAACTATCATTCCGATGATGCCCGGTTTTTCATCTACTGGTGCTGTCACTCCTTTTTCTTCCTGTGAAGCGAAATATCCCATCTGTCTGGCTAAAGCCCAGACCTTTTCCTGAGTATCCTTGCGAATTCCATGCTGGTCGGCTTTGTTATTGAGTACAAGTGATACCAGGGTACCCGAAACTCCCAGCCTCGCAGCAAGATCCTTGTTTTTAAATTTTTCCATCCTTTTTGGCAATGGTGAGAAATAAATTTAGGCTATTTTTCGAATATAGAGGAATAAATAAATATTTTTTAACACTATAGAAGTAAATATTTGTCAAAAATTACCCTTTTCAGGATAATTTTTAAAGATTTCAAGTCTGCTTACTTTTTCGGAGGATTGTATCCTCTCTGTTTTGCTGCCTGTTCAAGCCTTTGTTGCCATTTGGATTTTTGAACAGGTTTTTTCCTGTTTTCCTCGAGTGTGGCAAGAACCTTATCGGCATTAATAAATCTTTTGGATAAAATGTTCTGTAACCAGCTTAACATATTGGCAAGAAAATAATAGTATGTCAGTCCCGACGAAAAATTATTGAACATGAACATGAACATTACAGGCATCATATACATCATTACCTTCATACCCGGCTGATCCTGTCCTGATGTAGTACCGGACATTTTTGTGGTAAGGATTGAAGATACTGTCATCAGAAGGGTCCAGAGGCTCACATGACTTCCGTACCATGGAATTTTGAACGGAAGGTTAAGAATGGAATCATATGTTGAAAGATCAGTTGTCCAGAGAAATGCTTCCTGTCTCAGTTCAATTGAAACCGGAAAAAATCTGAACATGGCAAAAAGTATCGGAAACTGCAGGAGCATTGGCAGGCATCCGCCCATTGGATTGACTCCGGCTCTTTTATAAAGATCCATAGTTGCCTGCTGTTTTTTCATGGCATCTTCCTGTTTCGGAAATTTTTTCGCCAGTTCATCCACCAGGGGTTTGAGGATCTGCATTTTAGCAGTTGACTGGTAGGATTTGAAAGTGAGCGGGAAGAGTATTATTTTAATTAATAGTGTAAGAATCAAAATTATTATTCCATAGCTTCCAATGTATCTTTCGAGCCAGTTGAACACAGGAATAATAATAAAGCGGTTGATCCATCCTACAATGTTTTTGCCAAGGAATATTATCTGATCCAGGTCGTATCCTTCCTTGCGCAGTGTTGAAATATGGTTTGGTCCGTAATAAAGGCGCATTGCGATATTTGTTTCCGGACCGTTATCCAGAGGCACACCGACCTCGGATGTATAATAACGGATATACTTCTCAGAGGTAAGTGTTTTGGTTGAAGTAAGGGATCCGCTGAGGAAATAATTATCGGTTATCAGAACCGATGAAAAAAACTGATCGACATATGCAATCCAGCTTAGCCGTGTTGTGATATCAACATTATCAACCTCCTTATTCGATCTCAACCTCAGTCCGTCTACTTCATCCTGATAATATTTATACTTGATCGTGGTATACATTTCTTCATTCTGTCGGCCTTTTTCCTGCTGGGGAACATACATTCTCCAGTCCAGTTCAATGCTGTTCTGGTTTGCAGGCAGAATTCCCTGCATATTTTTAAATGTGACGTTATAGTCAACACTGTTTTTACCCGGTTCCAGGGTATAATTATATTCAATATAACTCTCTTCATCTGCAGGCAGCCTCAGGATCACGCTTAAGGGTTCAGAGGAGACCTGAAAATTCCTGTTTTCGGTAAGAGGTGTGAAATAAAGATTATTAGTCTGGATTGCCTTATTGTCAGCAGTGAAAAAGTTAAATCCGAAAACTGTTGAATCGCCTGAAAAGAGAACAAGGGGAAGGGAATCATGTGTCGTATAATCTTTTATGCGCGCTGAATAGACTCGTCCGCCTTTGAGGGAGATCTTTAATTCAAGCTTGTCATTTTCAAGAGTAATCAGGTCATCATTGCCTGTTGCAGAACCAGCAAATACACCGTAACTGGTGGCGTCCGGAACCTTAGTTTCAGTTGCGACCGGTTGCTGCGCAGTTACAGTTTCCTGTTTAACAGTATCAGTACTTGTTTCCTGAACGCCGGGTACAGTACCGAGCTGAAGGTTCAGGTCATTTATCTTTTCAAGAACATCCGGATGATTCGGCTTGAATCTCAGGGCATTGACATATTCGGTACGGGCCCGTTCCAAATTGCCTTTGCTGTATTCGGTTTCTGCCGTGGCAACAGCTTTTTCAAATTCCTTGTTCAGCCGGCTGTTATTGTAAATACTGAATCCGATGAAAATCAAAAAGATCAGTATCAGCCCTGTTATTGTATTTTTGTCCATTCTTACTGTTTGTATTATTTACTACCCATACAAAAAAATTCAACCCTTCTTATCAATACAAGCTTTAATGAATTGAACAAAGAGCGGATGAGGATTTATTACTGTACTGGAATACTCAGGATGGAACTGAACCCCGACGAACCATGGATGATCCTTTATCTCCATGATTTCGACAAGATTTGATTCAGGATTAATTCCAACAGGGATCATTCCGTTTTTGACAAAATCTTCCATATACCTGTCATTGAATTCATAACGGTGTCTGTGTCTCTCCAGCACTTCTGTTTTACCATAAGCTTCAAATGTCTTTGAATCTTTATTCAGGATGCATCTGAAGCCTCCAAGCCTCATAGTCCCGCCTTTTTCAATAATGCTCTTCTGTTCCTCCATCAGATCAATTACCGGATATAAAGTCATATGATCCATTTCTGTAGAATGAGCTCCTTCCATTCCAAGAACATTCCTCGCAAATTCAATTACGGCACATTGCATTCCCAGGCAAATTCCGAGGAAAGGAATTTTGTTTTCGCGTGCAAATTTTGAAGCGAGTATTTTTCCTTCTATTCCCCGTAATCCGAATCCCGGTGCAACCAGAATACCATCAACATCCTGCAGCATTGAGGCATAATTCTGTTCATTTATTTTCTCTGAATGAAAGAATGCGACTTCAACTTTACATTCATTATATGAACCGGCGTGAATAAATGCTTCAGTAATTGATTTATATGAATCAGCCAATTCAACATATTTGCCTACCAGTCCTATTCTGACTGAATGTTTTGGATTCTTAAGCTTTCTGAGGAATTCTCTCCATTCAGTAAGCGGGGGTTCCTCATTTACCGGCATGCCCAGCTTCTTCAGGACTATCTGATCGAGCTTTTCGTTAAGCATATGGAGGGGGACCTCATATATAGTTGATACATCGACAGATTCAATTACTGCATTTTCTTCCACATTACAAAAGAGTGCAACTTTTCTCCTGATACCTGTATTGAGACTGTGATCTGTCCGAAGTACAAGTATGTCGGGCTGAATTCCGGCTTCCAGCAGGGTTTTTACAGAATGCTGTGTCGGTTTTGTTTTTGATTCACCTGTGGCTGACAGATATGGAACCAGTGTAAGGTGTATAACAATGCAATTCTGAGGGCCAAGCTCCCATTTAAGCTGGCGCACTGATTCAATATAGGGCAGTGATTCAATATCACCCACGGTCCCTCCTATTTCTGTCAGAACTATATCGAACCTGCTTCCCGAACTTACCAGTTTTATTCTTCGTTTGATCTCATCAGTAATATGTGGAATTACCTGAACTGTTTTACCAAGGTATTCTCCTTTTCTCTCTTTTTCAATTACCGATTTGTAAATACTTCCTGTGGTAACATTGTTAGCCTGGCTTGTCGGAAGATTCAGGAATCTCTCATAATGACCGAGATCAAGATCAGTTTCAGCGCCGTCGAGGGTAACATAACATTCCCCGTGTTCATATGGATTAAGAGTTCCGGGATCTACATTAATGTAAGGATCAAGCTTCTGAATCGTGACAGAATAGCCTCTTGCCTGCAATAACTTGGCCAGGGAGGCAGAAAGAGTCCCTTTACCGAGTGAAGAGGTGACACCGCCTGTCACAAATACATATTTAACGTCTGCCAATGAAATAACAATTTTATTACTGAATATTTTATTTTTTAACGGTTGAATTCATCAAGCCCCGACATGTCAATCATTTTTACCTTTTCCTCAAGGATCTTGATCATTTTCTTGGCATTGTTGATCTTTTCCCTAACCTCGCGGATCATGGTATCGGCATTGGGTGATTTGGCAAAAAAGCCGATATTGTTTTCCCACAGTACGATATCATTTTCCAGCTGCTTGATTTTTGTAAAGAATTTCTCACGTTCATTCCTGATCTTCCTTGATGCTTTAGGGTTGGCTTTCAGGTTATCAAGTTTGGATTTATACTTGAGAATACTCTTATCTTCATCACCTATTTTCAGTTTATCGAACTCTTTGTTCAAAGCAATACGATATCTGTTTGTAATATCGTCCTTCATATTAAAAGGCACAAAGCCTATCTCCGTCCAGCGCCGCTGTATTTCCTTAAGTCTTTCAAAGGCAGCCTGTACATCTGTTCCCGGCTCAAACTTTTCGAGTTCCTCAATCAGTGCTGTTTTGGCTTTCAGGTTATCTTCATATGAGGTATCCAGTTCGTTGAAGAATTCTGTTTTCCTGTTAAAGAAATGATCACAGGCTTTACGGAACCTTTTCCAGAGTTTATCTGATTGTTTTCTCGGAACAGGGCCTATGTTCTTCCAGTCTTTCTGAAGTCTTATCAAAGCATCAGAGGTCCCCTTCCAGTCTGTGCTGTCCTGAAGAGACTCTGCCTGGAGACATAATTCAATTTTCAGTTGCAGGTTATTCTGCTGTATTTCCTTATTATCGGCATAAAAACTTCTTTTCTTCTCAAAGAAGCTGTCGCAGGCATCCCTGAATCTCTGATAGACTTTATTATTCTGTTTCTTTGGGGCAAATCCTATTGTCCTCCACATTTTCTGTAAAGCCACAACTTTTTCGGCTTTTTCATCGAAATCCCGGAAGTTTTTTATCTCCAGAAGGTTTATGGCTTCGACCTCTTCACAAAGTGCCATTTTCGCTTCAAGGTTCCTGCGCTGGTCATCCTTCTGCTTTTCAAAATATTCGTGATGACGTTTATTAATTTGTGATGTTGCTTCTTTGAACCGCTCCCATATTTCATTTTTCGATTCCGGAGGTACCGGACCTATTTCACGCCACTGGTTATGATACTCCTGCAGAAGCCTGAAAGCATTCACAGGATTTGGTTCAAGAAGCAGTTCTTCGGCTTTTTCGCACAATTGCATTTTGGCCTCAAGGTTCTTTTTCAGATCAAGATCACGCAGTTCTTTATTGATCTTTATATAATCATAAAAGATCTCCACATGATGATGATAATTTTCCCAGAGGTCCTTCAGTGCATTCTGGGGGACAACACCGATTGAATGCCATTCATTCTGGAGTGATCTGAATTCATGAAAAGTCTTATTTATTGACTCTTCACGGTTGACAAGTTCCTTTATCTTGTCGATGATATCATATTTCTTTTTCAGGTTTTCGTATTTCTCCGCTTCCTGTATCTTATTAAAATCAGTTTTCTTTTCGCGGTATTTTTCAAGAAGATGCTTAACCCGTGCCTCAAGCGGATCAACCCATGAACGGTATTCCTCAAGAGTACCACCGCCTTCAAGGAATTTATTCTTCCTTTCCTCTGCTTCCTGCTTCAGTTTCTTATAAAAAAATACCTTTATCCTGTCAACATCATTACGGATCTCAGTTGGCGGGCGGTTATCAATAAGAAGTGCGAGAGTTTCAACAAGATCATTTTTTGAAAAACCTGAATAATCAACAGGTGGAAGCTCCATATCTTCAGGATTCCCTGATTCCTGCTCAGGATTCTCCCTGTCTGAACCGATATCGGAATCTCTGACGGGTATTCGCTTTCTTTTTACAGCGACTTCCTCCTCTTTTTCACTTTCGTTTGTCTGATAACCGGTATTATCAGTTTCTTCTGCTTTATCAGCTTGTGCATTACTCTCAGTTCCGGCGGCATTTTCAACAGCCCCGGATTGTTCATCACGAACAGATTCATCCGGATCTTTCTCTATCATAGCAAGTCCTTTCTAATTTCAGATCTCTAATGGTATTCCTGACCATGTTAGTTATCATGGATTTTTCAGAGTACGAAAATATTGAAATATTTAATAAAGTCAAAGATTTAGAGAAATTAATAAGACTGTCTTACATATACTGCCGCCTTACAAACCGGAGAAAGAATGATAAGATTTTTGCGGAAATTTTAGAGCTGTCGCCAAAATTTATTACAGAAACTGTTTAAAAAAAGCGGAATGATAATAAATTTGCAGTATTAACAGAAGATCATGAGCAGCACAGAAATCATTTTAATAGTATCACTGCTTTTATTTGCAGGCTTCAGGCTTTATCAGAAGTACAGCAAGAAAAATGCAGATAAAGCCGGTGGCGAACAGCAAAAACAGGGAGGTACATCTTTCCCGTCCCTTCCGAAAGAGGACGATTATGATCCTTACTCGGGAAAGTAACCTTTTCTACAGTCTGTTTTTTGTTGCAAGATGTCGGAACGGATTAACAACCTTTTGCAGCAAGCGGAGGCTGTCAGTCATTATCTCAGCTGTTCCCTGCATATTCTGAGTGAATTCGAGTTCTCTGTCATACAGAGTTTTAAGACCATCAGGCAGGGTTATCTCAATAATATATGAGTCACCCGAAGGGACAAGGGACTTTGATTTTACCACTCCACGTACCATACCATACTCAAGATAGGGATAGCCTGTAAGTTTTATATTCACAGCCTGACCGGTCTTTACTTTTCCTGAACGCTGCATTCTCAGATCCATTCTTCCGATAAAATTTCCCGGCTGACTGGGGACAATACTCAGAACCGGTTCATCCCTGGCCACTACCTGGTTCTGCTTCCAGAACCTTGTAAAGGTAACTATACCATCAATCGGAGAAATTATAAGATATGTATTTTCCCATATCCGGATCTGTGCCCTGAGGTTGTTAAGCGACTCGGTCAACAAAGAATAAAGCCTGGTCCTTTCTTCAATTCTTTTGATCTTATAATCCTGCAATTCCTGATTTTTACGGGCAAGTTCGATGATTCTTTCCGAATGATCGAGCCTTACATTTTGCAGCTCAATATTTATTTTGTTGAAAGCCTGACGCGAGACTTCAATTTCACTTTCGGAAAAGACAGCACCGGCAAAAAGTGCCGAATCCCTTGTAAATTTTCTTGACTCTATCTGCTGATTTTCTACATATAACCTTTCCTTTTCCTTTACCCGCCTGATGTATTCTTCCAGTCCTTCAATTTCCTGGGTGACCGAGCGGATCTTATATCCGTAAAAATCATTGGTTACATAATTATAATAATCGGAAAGGTTTTTCAGGAAGTCACCCCAATATTCCTGTAATTCTCCCAGTTCCGAAAACGAAGGAAGTGATTCAACTGAGAGTAATTCCGGATCCTGTATTTCATCAACACTCTGTTTGAGGACTTTTACCTGGTCTATTGATGCAGCTGTTTCCATCACGGCAAGAAGCTGGCCTGCCATGACACTTTCACCGTCCTTAATATCCCATGTAAGTATGCGACCGCTTATCTTGGAGACCAGTGTGACCGGAGGATTTTCAGTGGTGATCTCCACCGGCGAAGGAACAATGTCAGGATACCGGATTATCCATGCAAAGACAAGAATGGTCAGGATCACTGCAGATATGGCCAATGTACCCCATCTGACCAGATTGCCGGGTGGATTGGAAATTATTTCACGGACTGGTTCTGAAAACAATATTTCCGGATTTTTATTTTTCATTTTACAATATCAGGCACCAAGTTCAAGCTGATTTTTAATAAGGTTAAAATATGCTCCTTTCAGGGCGATAAGAGACTCGTGGTTCCCCGTTTCCACTATCCTTCCTTTATCCATAACAACTATTTTATCTGCATTCCTTACAGTACTTAGCCTGTGGGCTACGATTATCACCGTTTTTTCCCTGAAATATCCTGCAAGGTTTTCAACAATAGCTTTTTCATTATTTGTATCAAGGGAATTGGTTGCTTCATCGAATATAAGGATATCAGGGTTCTTGTACAGGATCCGGGCAATAAGAAGTCTCTGCTTCTGGCCTTCACTCAGGCCGTGTCCGTTTGAACCAATCTTTGTGTTATATGCCAGAGGCAGCAACTCGATGAATTCCCTGATATTTGCCATTTCCACTGCCCTGAAGAGACGATCCTCCTTAATATCAGAACTTCCGGGAGAAATATTGGATGCGATTGTTTCGGGAAAGATAAATCCGTCCTGCATTACTGCTCCGGTTTTTTCCCTCCAGAGTTTCAGGCTTAAATTATTAAGTTTTACATCACCTACCTGGATCTCTCCCTTAACAGGCTGATAGAATCCAAGTATCAGCTTTAAAAGAGTGGTTTTACCTGAGCCGCTCGTTCCCACGACAGCCGTAATTTTTCTTTCTTCAA
>CAYQZL010000011.1:2705-44267 GCA_964421975.1 uncultured Rikenellaceae bacterium | reverse complement strand
ACACCCTATCCTACACTCTTTCCCTACACGACGCTCTTCCGATCTGTATTATCCATAATGCAGTTAATGACAATAGAATTTGGAACAGGGTAAAAAATGGTCTTATGGGTAACGGGATCCATTCTGAATAAGAATCCGTTAACATCAAACAAAAACCATATTTCACCTTTTTTACCTTCGAAAGCGTAGGTAAAATCAATCTCTTTTGCATGTGGATCAGGAATGTAGTAAACTGGCCGGGCAGGAAAGATTAAATTATCAGTTTTGTCAGTTTCAGGATCAAAACAGGAGACAGTTCCTTTACCAAAGAGCCAGATTTTACCTTTACTATCAGGGAGTATTAAATTCAACGAATCGAATTTTGCGGTAAACTTATCGCTTACACCAAGGTCGATTTTCCTGAAAATTTCTTTTTCAGGATCTGTTATTTTATAAAGCCCTCCGCCAAGAGTAGTACACCATATCCTGCCTTTAAAATCCTCCGTAATATTTGTGACAGAGTTGTTTTGAAGACTGGAATCATCTCCCGGAATATTTTTGAATATCCTTAAGCTGTCTCCGGTCCGGTCATACTTATAAAGCCCGTAATTTGAAGTGATCCATATTTCTCCTGCTGAATCCTCAAGGATTTTACCTTTAGCATTTATAGGCATGAGTCCCGGGATATAGCTTAAAGTATCGATGGGGTATCTCCTGAATGTTTCAGAATTCCTGTTGAATGTATAGACATCCTCTCCTGTCAACAGCCAAAAACGACCAGTCCTGTCTTCGTGAATCAGGAATATCCTGTTACATGCTTTTAAAAGGTCTGAGGTGTCAGGTGAGAAATGCCGTATTGTCCATGATTTCTGATCAAGCCGGTTGATAGCTCCGAAAGTAGCTATCCATAATATCCCTGAGCTATCTTCACAGATATCAGTAACAGTGTTACCTGCAAGTCCGGAATTGTCTGATATGTTGCTGTAAAAAGATTTATATTCCATCCCGTCAAAACGGTGAATCCCGTTGTAAGTACCCTGCCAGAGAAAACCTTTACTGTCTATAAACAGACGGTGGGTTGACACATCAGCCCCGGGTTCAGTTACAGGATAATTGAAAAACCGACCCCGGAAGTAATTTTTTTCGGGATAAATGAATGTCTGACAATAAATTGCCTGTACGGGGATAATGAAGAATAGTATCGGTAATATTCCACGATGTAACCTAAACATAATGAGATCAGGTTAAATCTGTTCAGGATCAGTTTTAAAAACATAATTTAGGATATTTTCCGGTAATGGCAAAAATAATTTTCAGCAATATCCCGGTTTCCCTCCCCTGTATCTCCTATAAACTTGTCATTGGTAGCGTCAGCGAGGGATCTTATCGTATTACTGCTTTGTAATTTAGATCAGAGCCATTATAATACGTAGTTTTCAGTGAAGTTTTTAAAAGCTTAACTCAGGTAAAGCGACTACTCCAACGGGAATGCAGTATTTCTGATTCGCCCGTTTCTTTTCACCATCAGCTTATTCAATGACAAGAATTTCATAAATATCCACCCTGTCGATTTCAACCTGTGCCTTCCCGTCATTATAAATAAAGTTGCATATTTTTCCCTCCGGCTGCAGTGTGATTTTTGCCGGTTTACTTTCGCAACGGATGGATACTTGTAGCGGACCAACCGGTTCTATTGACCGGATTATCCCTGCTCCTTTGTGGTCGCCGGAGGAATTTACCAGATGCACCATTTTTTCACCTTTCAGCTGGCTGATGGACACATCGATCCAGGGTGATCCGCTGATTTCCACCAATGGATCCGGAAACAATGTATGCACGGCTGTGTTCAACTGTCCGCGCAAATTTTCGTTGCCGTTTTTCTCATATTCTTCTCCCATAGCTGCAGGCAGGAAACCTATCTTTCCCTGGCCCAATGATATGGATACAAATTCGCTACCCTGTATTTGCACACCGGCCAATTCAGCAAATTGCTCCGATGTTTCCTGACCAATTACAAGCAAATTTCCGCCACCTCTGGCATATTTCACCAAATCGGAGCAAAATACAGGTGAAATGTTTTTCCATTCGGGGATCACAATGACTGGAAATCTGCTCATATCGGGCGCCAATATTTCTTCGCTAACCAGATCGACGCTGTACTGGTTTTCGAGAAGGCACTGAAGTATACCCTGCGATTGTCCCTTATATTGCGGGAACAAACTCTTTGCATTGTGATGATAATCACTTGTGGACAACAGGAGAGCGACCTGCGGGATCTGTACCGAATGATGACACCAGGGCTGGCGTGCACGGGCAAATTTTGCCACTTCCTCCATGACCTGCATTTCGTCCAGCCGTACTGAACCATCGCGGTTCTGTGTGAAATATGCCTGAAATCCGCCACCCAATGCCAAAACGATAGCTGCTTCGCGTTTCAGTTGCACGGCAGGTTTTTGTTCACGCGGAAAAGGATTGTAAGAAAAACTCCATGCCATCAAATCCCATGGAATACCCTGGTGGACCAGATAACGCCCCGCAAAACGCGCGGAATTTACGCTGTTATTCGGTGAATAGTCGCCCGACAGAAAATCGAGCGCCACCGAAACAGGTTCCGGCATATGATGTGTGAAAGCCCAGTTACTGCAAATCTGAAAATCAGGATATTCAGACCGCACAGATGCCACATAATGACGCAAATATTTACGAAATCCTTCACGATTGAATTGCATCCATTCATACCAGTGAGGATCGGCAGCTGACTCAGGAATGTCAGTGATTCCTGTCGATTCGCGGAACAGACTCAATGCTCTTTCGCCATAATCCGGAATGGTCGCCCAGCATTCGCCATCCACCCATACACCGTCCACATCATATTCACCAGCCAGCTCTTTCAGCTGTGGAACAAGCAGCTGATCGACATAAGTCCCGAAGACAGACGTTTTTTCCTTGTCGCGTGTTCCGTCAGCATGGATTGCCGCCCATTCAGGATGCAGTTCGATAGCGCGTGTATCCCACACGCCTGAATAGTGCATGTAGAGTGCTACACCGTTCCTGGCGGTCACATCGCGCCAGATACGTAGCGGATCACCCACAAAACCAGGCGCACGGTTTCCTGCTTCCGTCGGATAACTTGTATATCCGGCATGTCCTTTGCAATCAGTTTGAATATAGTCAGGTTGTACCCTGTCTATAATTGTTTGCACCATTTCCTGAGTTGTATTTTTCCCGACTTCATGGCAATCACTGCCTGCATGGAAGTCGAAATGAATTCCCAAAAAACTCTGGTCCCGGCGCAAACGCTCCGGCTCCTGGCTCCTTATCTTCGTTCCGGTAAATAAAACCGATATAAAAATCAATAAAACAACCTTTCTCATATACATGATATTTTATTAGTGATCTTTGTCTCGTCCTCATCTCCTAATTTCCCTTTCTCCTTTTCTCCTTTTCTCCTTTTCTCCTTATCTCCCTCACTCCTCCTCTCCTTTTCACCTCTTCTCCCTCACTCCTTTTCAAAACCTCTTCCCCCACAACTACGGGTGAACAAATCTCCCCCGGTATTCTCTCCTGAACAATTTCGAAGCTTCAGGATTATCGATTATCACTTTTTTATCCTGATCCCATTTGATTTTCGATCCGGTATAATATGATATCATTGCCAGCTGAACGGTTGCGGTTGATTTAAATGCATCTTCGGGATCACAGCTGATCAATTTTTTATCTTTATTCCTCACAGCTTTGAGGAAATTCTCAACATGATTTTCCTGCATCAGGGGTGAAGGGATTGAAATATCTTCCCTTTTGGCATCTCTTCCGGTCGGGAACAGTACAACTTTTGAATCTTCTGCAAAGAGAGTTCCTTTTTCGCCGTAGAAGAATATACCGTTATTGAATTCCCTGGTGACATCCCCATTACCCCATAGACGATGCTGCCATAGGACAGGAGCTTTTCTGAAAGCCATATCAGCTGTAAGGGTATCAGGAGTTGTAACCTGGTCTTTCAGCAGATATATGCCCCCCGAAGTGTGGATTCCGACAGGCATATCTTCATCCATAATTTTCCTAATTATATCAATATGATGTATTCCCCAGTCAACCAGATGACCGTTTCCATATTCCTTCTCGAGTCTCCAGGAGCGGTGTCCTATGCTTGGACGGTAGTCGAGTTTAGGAGCAGGTCCGCACCATTCTTCCCAGTCGAGCGAAGCCGGAGGTGCCTGGATCCTGGTGTCCTGTGCAGCAGGAATATAGTGTATCTGTGCTGTGATATGGTGAATATCCCCTACCCTGCCCGATTCAATGATCTCTTTAGCCTTCATGAAAGCCTGGCTCTGGCGGCGCTGAAATCCGATCTGAACAATATTGCCTGCTTTTTTCCAGGCATTGACCATTGCAATACCTTCCATAACATCATATGAAAGCGGTTTTTCACAATATATGTCCAGACCTTTTTCACATGCGGCAATGAACTGTAAAGCATGCCAGTGAGGGATCGTTCCGATAAAAAGTGCTTCAAGACCTTTAAGATCAAGAAGATCCTGGTAATATTTAAAAGTTTCCGGCCGTGATCCCTGTAGTTTCTCAATCTGGTCGGCACTGGTTTTGAGATGTTCACTGTCAACGTCGCAGATGCCAATTACCTCAACCCCTCCGGATTTGAGTGCAGCAGTGGTTATCACCATTCCATACCAGCCGGCGCCTATCAGGCCTATTTTCAGTTTCCGTCCATCCTGCATCTGAGGAATGTAATATGATGCTGCAATTCCAGCACTGCCGGCTGCAGTGACTTTGATAAAGTTTCTTCTTTTCATATAGCGATCAATTTATCAGGTTACTTAATTTAACATTCTACTAAGTTAGGATTTTTCACACTTTTTACCACTTTTTTTTAATGTATTGGCGCAACGGCGCAACGGCACAGCGGCACAACGGCTCAGTGGCGGGATCTCCCCATCTCCCTCTCGCCTCATCTCCCTCTCACCTCATCTCCCTCTCACCTCATCCCCCTCTCATACTTGTCCATGTTGGCAATAATCGTATTTTTGCAAGGCTATGCAAGGAAAGAAACCGACCCTTCTGTTCACCGATGCTCTTAAGCTTAAGCGCCCGAACGCTTTTCAGGTAATGCTTAAACCTGCAGGTCCGGCCTGTAATCTCAATTGTAATTATTGCTATTATCTTGAAAAGAGCATGTTATTTGGCGGATCAGGAAGTACCAGGATGTCATATGAGCTTCTTGAAGAATTCACAAAGCAGTTCATTGAAGCTCATGAAGTACCTGTTGTTATGTTTACCTGGCAGGGAGGTGAACCCACTCTGATGGGTCTTGACTTTTACAGAAAAGCGGTTGAACTTCAGAAAAAATATTCCGGAGGGAAAAGAATTGATAATGCTTTCCAGACAAACGGGACCATGCTTAATGATGACTGGTGCCATTTTTTTAAAGATAATAATATGCTCGTGGGCATATCAATAGACGGACCGGAACACAATCATGATCATTACCGCAGAACAAAATCAGGAGCTCCGACCTTTAAAAGAGTTATAAAAGGTATTGAACTTCTGCATAAGCATAAAGTTGAGTTCAATACTCTCAGTGTGGTCAACGACTATAATGTATCGATGGCCAGGGAAACATACAGATTCCTCAAACAGATCGGAAGCGGTTTTATGCAATTCCTGCCGGTGGTTGAAAGAATAGCCGATGACGGGAATGAAAGTTCGCTGAAGCTTGTTGCTCCGGTCCATGGTAAAGCTGAGTTAGCTCCATGGACTGTCAATGCTATAGATTATGGCAAATTTCTTACCACAATATTTGATGAATGGGTAAGAAATGATGTTGCCAAGTTCTATGTGCAGATATTTGATGCTACACTGGCAAATTATGTTGGTGAAAATCCCGGTATATGTGTTTTTAATGAGACATGCGGTGATGCGCTTGCAATGGAACACAATGGTGATGTATACACCTGTGATCATTTTGTTTACCCCGAATATTATCTGGGAAATATTTTCCAGACCCCGCTGATCGATCTTATAAAATCGCAGCGGCAGTTTGATTTCGGAATTGATAAAAGAAATAAGTTACCGCTTTATTGTCTCCGGTGTGATGTCAGGTATGCCTGTCATGGAGAATGTCCGAAGCACAGGTTCCTGCTTGCTCCTGACGGTCAGCCCGGATTGAATTATCTGTGTGAAGGTTTCAAATTGTTCTTTAAACATGTTGAGCCTTATATGGAATTCATGGCTAAGGAGTTAAAGGCAAAGCGGGCTCCGGCAAATGTAATGAACTGGATAAAGAATAAAGAGAACCAGGTTGTAAAGCAGGTAAAACCGGAACGGAACGATCCATGTCCCTGCGGAAGCGGTAAAAAATTTAAGAATTGCTGCGCGAATAAACCACCATGGTCGGTATTAAATTGAATCCTGCCTGAGCATCAGAATTATCTCTCTGAATTCTCACATCAGCCGGGCTGTTATGTGTGACAGAATATCTTTATTTCCTGCAAGCAGGATCAGTTTGTCGCCCGGTCTTATTAAAGTCTGCCCGTCAGGGATAAGATATTTGTCATCGCGTTTCAGTAGTGCGATCCTGGCATTCTGAGGAAATCCGAGATCAACGATTTTCATTCCGGCCGATCGTGACTGAGGTGAAACAATCAATTCTGCCATTTCTGAATTTATTGATTCTGTGAGGAGTATGTCTGCTGGTGTGATTGATTTCACGCGTGCCGGAAGTGAAACATGGAACCATCTGGCTACCATAGGTATTGAGGTACCCTGGATTAATACTGAGGTAAGCGAAATGAAAAATACTATATTGAAGATCATTTCAGCTTTTTCCAGTCCGGCCATCAGTGGAAATGTTGCAAAAACGATAGGAACAGCACCCCTGAGCCCTACCCATGAAATAAAACCCTTTACCCTGGTTTTAAGTTTAAATGGTGTGAGACAGAGGAATACGCTTATTGGTCTTGCCACCAGAATCAGGAAAGCTGATATTAATAATCCGATGCCTATTACCGGTAATATTTCACTGGGGAATACAAGAAGACCCAGTGTGACAAAAAGGATTATCTGCATAAGCCATGCAAGTCCGTCAAAAACCATCATTATTGATCTCTTATGCAGTAATTCCTGGTTACCAAGATATAAAGCGGCAAGGTATACAGCAAGGAATCCATTGCCACCAACTACAGAAGTAATTGAATAGGTCAGTAACATAATGGCAATTATAAGAACGGGATGAAGTCCTTCATAATCAAGTTTTATCCTGTTGTTTATGTGCTTTCCTGCAACACCAAAGAAATACCCGAAGATCCCTCCGATCAGAACTTGTTTTAAAAAAATGGGGATAACGGATATAAAAGATTGATCACTGTTCTGAATAAGGCTGATAAAGACAATCGTAAGAATGTATGCCATGGGATCATTGCTTCCACTCTCGAATTCGAGAGTAGGGCGGATATGTCCTTTAAGGGCAAGATTCTTTGATCTCAGTATTGAAAATACAGCAGCCGCATCGGTTGATGATACTATTGAACCAAGCAATAAAGCCTCATATAATTTGAAGTCGGTTACCCACCAGACAAAGATTCCAAGGATACCGGCTGTGAGCAGCACACCAAGAATAGACAGTGTCAGTGCCTGTCCGAAAACCGGTCTGACTGAGGTCCAGTCCGTTTCAAATCCACCGGAAAAAAGGATGAAACACAGAGCGATAACTCCTATGAACTGTGCGACACCCGGATTATCGAATGATATCCCTCCTATACCTTCGCTACCGGCCAGCATTCCGACCACGAGAAATAATATAAGTGTCGGAATGCCAAGGTGAAAGGATGTCTTACCGGCAAGTATGCTTATAAATAATAAGATTGAACCAATAAGTAGGATATTTCCAATAGTAAGCGTCATTTTTTTAAATCAGTTACTTCACAATTCATATCTTTTCCAGTATAAGTACCCAGTCGTTACCCTGTTCCGGTTCTCCCGGAGGATCAAAAGTAACAACACCTTTATTATATATGTCTCCTGAGTCTGAATTTCCTGTTCTCGGATCATACCAGGATGACTTATAAGATCCTTCCGGTAATTTTCCCAAATCGAGTGCGAAATTTTTTCCTGTCCATGTATAGGCAAAAATGTAATCTCTGCCCCTTGTGACTGCAATATAATCATATTTATCACCCTGCGGTTGTGCAAGAAGATC
Source organism: uncultured Rikenellaceae bacterium (assembly GCA_964421975.1). Classification (GTDB taxonomy): domain Bacteria; phylum Bacteroidota; class Bacteroidia; order Bacteroidales; family VadinHA17; genus LD21. Next base: position 36,079 of record CAYQZL010000011.1, on the reverse strand, counting down.
ATTTGCCGGAACTCTTTCAAAATATGGTTTGGAAAGCATGAGCTTTTTCAGGTGTTGCATCTGTGATGCACCCGGAGCATCAAGGGCAAGATCCCAGGTGAGCCGGCTACCATAGGCAGGATTCCTGTCGGTCGGTTTTACCATTGCCATTATTGCTGCATGACCATAGGTAAAGCCACAACTGCCTGCAAAAACCGACCAGTATGCATATCTCCTCACTTCTTTGTCTGTCCACAGTGGTTCTGCAGGATCGTGAAGGCCCTGGGGTATACCTTCATATGAAGGCTCTCCGTCAAGAGTCGGTTTAACCGGTGTTTTTGCATAATCATCTGCAGCATATTTCCAGTTATCCTCACCATAAGCAAGGCCGGTTGTATCCTGATCATACCTGCGATGCCCCGACTGGAACATATTCATATCCAGCCAGGATTCATTATGGAACCACATTGAAGATTGTGTTCTTCCAAAAGGATGATAAGTTATTATCTGATCCGGACTGGTTCGTCGGATAGTTGTACCAAAAGCTTTCCAGACTGCTGTCGAATCATCACCACGGACATCTCCTCCGTTGAGCCAGATTACATTAGGCTTATCTTTATATCTTGAGGCAATCCATTCACCATATCTTTCTGCCTGTTCAACACTTACAAGACCGCTTCTTACATTCCCGCCCCAGACCATAACAATGGCAATGTAAATACCTTTCTTGCCTGCCACATCAATCAGATAATCAATATGATCCCAGTAGTCATACTGAACAGGGTCACTGAATGAGCTGCCTGGTGTAGTGTGAAGCCTGTCAATCTGATGATCAACGACCGCAGTATCACCATAATAGTTTACAGCATTCCTGAGGCTGTGCAACACCGATATCTGAATCACATTGAATCCTTTCAGCCGGCGGTCCTCAAGATAGATTTCAGCTTCTTCCCGGCTCAGCCTTGTCGGGAGTAACCACCCCGTATCTCCAAGCCAGAAGAACGGATCTCCATTTTCTGTGGCCAGGTAACGGTGATTATCCGATACTTTTAACCGGGGGATCACATTATCAGTATCCGTATTACATGAAAAAAGCATCAATACTTTAAGACAGATAATTAAAAATATTTGTTTCACGGTTCGCATATTTGATTTTTTAAATATACACTTTTCAGATTAATAAAATTATGTAAAGGCGGATCTTAATGTAAATAATTCATACAAATTACTGTCTAATTACAAGACAATTATTCCGGAATAACATTCGCTATATATCACTTAATCTGTTGTTTATATTATTTGGCATGAATTTAGCCATAGACAATGGTATAAAGTAAAAGCACATGAACAGGATTCTGATAATAACAACACTAATTTACATTGGGATTTACGGGGAAGTGAGTGCCCAGGATAAAAAATGGACACTCGAAGATTGTGTCACTTATGCTATTGCGAATAATCTCAATCTGAAGAGGCAGATGCTTCAGACGGAGAATGCTGAAGCAAATTATCTGAAATCAAAACTTGATGTTTTACCTTCTCTGAATTTCGGTTCTGATGCGAATCTGGGATTCGGCCGGTCGGTGGACCCTGTTACAAACCTTATTACATTCAAGCAGAACATAAGTAATTCATATGCATTGAATTCCAGTTTTCAGCTTTTTTCGGGATTTGCAGCGCTTAATACAATAGCTGCGGGAAAATTCATGCTGAAAGCCGGTATCGAAGCTGAAAATGTCGTTCGAAATGCGCTTGTGGTACAGATACTGGGACAATACTACAGAGTAATGTATTCAAGGGGACTTGAGGACGTTTCACGGCAACAGCTTGAGCTATCCGAAAAGCAGCATTTCAGGATCTCAAAGCTGGTTGAAACGGGAAAAGAAGCTGTTTCAAGGCAGATGGAGATAGAGAGTCAGGTATCGGCTGCCAGGCTTGATTACACCATAGCCCGGAATACTTCAAGTCAGGAACTGACGACGCTTAAACAGATACTGCAGCTTGAACCGGGAACATCATTTGAAATAGTAATGCCGGATAATCTGCTGATAAAAGAAAACAGATATGAGACTGACAGTATCTATAATATTGCATCTCAGACCCTGCCCAGGTTAAAAGCCATTGAATATGAGCTCAAAGCCGCTGAAAAACAGATATCGGCTGCCCGTGGTTCCGTCGCTCCCAGTCTGAGACTGGGTGCATCAGTATATACAGGATATTATAAAGTGCTTACTGATGAAGTAAATCTGCAGGAATCATTCAGAGATCAGCTGAAGAATAATAACAGTCAGGCTATTTATGCTTCGGTCAATATCCCACTGTTCAATAATTATACACTGGGAAGAAACATAAAAAGCGCCAAAATCAGGAAAAATGATGCAGTCCTCAGGCTTGAACTTGAAAAGAACAGCCTTTATACCGATATTGAAAATGCATGCCTTAATTACAGCAGAGGCAGAGATGAATTCATAGCTGCACAATCAAATTACGAGTTCAACAAAAAATCATTTGAAGTCGTGGAAAAGAAATTTGAAGCAGGCCTGGTTGATGTAACTGATTATTCAGCCGCTATGACAACATTGTCACGCGCTGAAGCTGAGTCACTGAGAACGAGGTTACAGCTAAGAATACAGGAAATAATAATTCAGTTCTATTTAAGCGGAACTTATGAAAGCATTTCATTTAAGTAATATAAGTAATATCATTAGATATGTTTCAGAGTTTCAGGGTTTCAGGGTTTCCCACCTTCGCCAAGGCTTCGGTGGGCGAAGCAGGTATCAGGCTTTGCCAGCCGAAGCCTTCTTTGGCCACCTCAACCTTAACCTTAACCTCAACCTCAACAATTATTAACCATCATATAGTTTAAGCACAAATGGATACTCCAATCGAAAAAATGGACCGGATAATACCAAAGAAAAAAGGCCTTCAGAAGAAACACATCGGTTATATTTCCATCGCGCTTGCGATGATCATTCTTGTCTGGCTTGCTTTTTTTACCGACAATACATCAACATACAAGGTTGAAAAGGATAAACTTATCATTGAAACGATTGTTCGCGACCAGTTTAATGATTATATCACAGTAACAGGAACAGTGGAACCAATCAGCACAATATTCCTGGATGCTCAGGAGGGTGGAAGAGTTGAAGAGATACTGATTGAGGAAGGATCAATGGTAAAAAAGGGTGATATAATTCTGAGGTTAAGCAATCCCGACCTTTATCTGAATATCCTCGACAGTGAGGCACAGCTTGCCGAGAAGGAAAACTTTCTCAGAAATACCCAGGTAACCATGGAACAGGAAAGGATTGCTATCAAACGGGAGCTCATTAACCTCAGATTTGATATAGAAAGAAAGCAGAGGATATTTGAGCAGAATGCACAGCTGATAAAGGATAATCTGATATCAAAGGAGGAATTCATCCGTTGCCAGGAAGATCTTGAGATGGCAAAGAGTTCAAGAGATCTTTTCATTGAACGGCAAAAAGCAGATTCGCTTTTCAGAACTGTTCAGGTAGAGACAATTAAAGACAATCTGGATAATATGCGCAGGAATCTTGCACTCGTGAGGCAGAGAGTTGAAAATCTGAATGTAAGAGCAACAGTAGATGGGCAGCTGGGTTTACTTGTCCCGGAAATAGGCCAGTCAATTTCGCGTGGAGCAAATATGGGCCAGATAAATGTTCTTACCTCGTATAAGGTTACCGCTCAGATAGATGAACATTATATTGACCGTGTAAGGACTCAGCTTACAGCAACCCTCGACAGACAGGGAACCATGTTCAGTCTTGTTGTACGACGGGTGTATCCCGAAGTACGGAACGGTACATTTGAAATTGATATGGTTTTCAGCGATTCAATGCCTGATAATATAAGAACAGGGCAGACATACTATATAAGCCTGCAGCTGGGACAGCCAAAGGAATCAGTCCTTGTTCCAATCGGCGGATTCTTCCAGCAGACAGGCGGGCAGTGGATCTTTGTTCTGAATCCTGAAGAGACATTTGCAATTAAAAGAAATATATCAATCGGAAGAAAGAATCCGAAATATTATGAAGTACTCGAAGGGCTTGAGCCTGGTGAAAGGGTAATAATCTCAGGATATGAGACTTTCGGGAAAAATGAAAAGCTTGTATTTAAAAAATCCAGTAATAATTAATTCAATCAAATCATGATCAAAACTGTTGATTTAACGAAGATCTTCAGGACCGAAGAAGTTGAGACAACGGCTCTCAACAAGGTTAATCTGAGTGTCAGAGAAGGCGAATATGTCGCCGTTATGGGTCCCTCGGGATGTGGTAAATCCACTCTTCTTAACATCCTGGGATTACTTGATAATCCGACAGCAGGCAGCTATGTTTTCAATGGTACAGAAGTAGCAAATCTGAAAGAACGTGACAGGACAATATTCCGGAAAGGGAATATCGGTTTTGTATTTCAGAGTTTCAACCTTATAGATGAGCTTAATGTCTATGAGAATGTTGAGTTGCCCCTGATATACCTTAAGATGAAGTCGGGTGAAAGAAAAAGCAAGGTTGAAGATGCACTGAACAGAATGAAGATATCCCATCGCGCCAGACATTTTCCCCAGCAGCTTTCAGGAGGACAGCAGCAAAGAGTGGCTATTGCACGGGCTGTAGTAGCAAATCCGAGGCTTATCCTGGCTGACGAACCAACAGGTAACCTTGATTCAAAGAATGGTATTGAAGTGATAAACCTTTTAACAGAGCTTAACAAGGAAGGTACAACCATTATCATGGTTACACACAACGACAGGGACGCCGGATATGCCCACAGAATAGTAAATCTCTTTGACGGACAGATAGTCAGCTAGAAGGATCCGTTCCCGAATTTTTTCATCTTGTTGTAGAGTGTCTGCCGTGTAATTCCAAGCTTTGCAGCTACAACACTGATATTGTTTGAATGTCTTCTGAGGCTCTCAAGAATATATTTCTTCTCCATCTCTTCAAGGGTCAGCTCTTCGCCGGGAAGATTCTTTTCTGAGTGTTTAAACTCAAAATCTGACGTGATAAGAACCGGGGAATCAGTCATGATAACGGCTTTCTCAATTGCGTGCTGGAGTTCCCTTACATTACCGGGCCACATGTAATTGGAAAGCTTTGACATGGCACTTGGGTTGATCTTCATCGGATTCTTCTCATATTTTTCACAATATAATCTCAGGAAGTAGTTTGCAAGGACAGGAATATCGTCAACACGGTCGCGCAGAGGGGGAACTTCTATAATAATCGTATTGATCCTGTAAAGAAGATCTTCGCGAAACCTTCCTTCGTTTACCATTTGTATCAGATCGCTGTTGGTTGCACAGATCAGCCTGATATCCACTGGAACTTCAGTATTTGAACCTACCCTTACTATCTTTCTGCTCTGCAGAACCTTAAGAAGCCTCGACTGGGAATGAAGCGACAGATTACTTATCTCATCCAGGAAAAGTGTCCCTCCGTTTGCGAGCTCGAATTTACCTTTCCGGTCTTCCCTGGCATCCGTAAAAGCACCTCTGACATGTCCGAATAATTCACTCTCAAACAAGGTTTCCGGTACGGATCCCATGTCGACGCTTATCATCAGCTCCCCTGCCCTCTCCGACAGGTTATGGATTTCCCGGGCAATCAGTTCTTTCCCGGTCCCGTTTTCACCTGTTATCAGAACATTTGCCTCGGTGGCAGCTACTTTCTGAACAATGTTCATGACCCTGATCATTGTGGGTGATATGCCCTGTACAAGTTTTGGAACTAATTTACCCATGTTATAACCATACTGAAACCAAAAATACATATTTATGTCTAACAATTAGACACAATGTGAGAAAAATCTTATGTGTATGAGTCCTCTGAAAAGTGTACCAAAATTCATTCTGTTCTCAGATTTCCCGAAGGATTCTGTGAAACGGTACGCTTCACAATAACGATGATTGTAATCATTGTCATTAAAAGTGCTATAATGAATGGAAGAACGAAATTCCAGACTGATATTACAACCTGTAATTCAAATGAATTAAGCCAACCGGTTATCCAGTAATAGCTTAGAGGAACAGCGAACAGAAATGCGACAAAAGTGAAAATCATAAAATCTTTAGAGAAGAGCATCATTAAATTAATGGAATCTGATCCCAGAACCTTTCTTATACTTATCTCTTTGGATCTTTGTACAAGCAGGTATGCAGTCAATCCAAAAATACCGAGACAGGTTATGATTAATGAAAGGATGGAAAAAACTGCCAGGATTTTCGCCAGCAGCATTTCATCCCTGTATTGCTGATCATAATAATCTGTAAGGAAGAAATGATCGAAAGGATTGTCAGGAAAGAACCTGTTGTATTCATTTTCAATAAGTTTCAGAACATAGTCTTCATTTCCTGCTATGTATTTCATAATAAAGAAGCCCCTTATATCCCTTCCATGAGGCATAAATCTGAAAATATGAGGTTCAAATGCTTCTTTGGGGGATTGCTGGCAATAGTTCTTTACAACTCCTGCTATTGTGTATATCTTATCCCAGTAATTTACCTGTTTATTTATTGCTTCATCCGGTGAACTGAAATCCATCCACCGTGTAGCTTTTTCATTGAGAATGAGAGATGATGAATCTGTGGAATAGCTCTTGTCAAAATTTCTTCCTGCAATTACTTCAGCCCCCAGCAGGTCAAGGTAATCGTAATCGATTCCAATGATCTGGTAATTCTTGCTCTGATGAGAACCAACCCTGAATATCCCTCCCGCATCCCAAAGAATCTGACGTCCGGGCACTTCAGTTCCCACACTGAATTTTGTTATATGTTTGTTTTTGAGCAGTTCCTCTTTAAATGTCACAAGCTTTGTCCCGAAAGAATTATCTCTTACCCTGGGTGCTCTCACAACCAGTATGTCTTCAATTGTTATTCCTTTATCCTGATTCCGGATAAAATTATTCTGTCTGTAGATAACCATAGTGCAGGTTATGAGTGTGACTGACATGAGCAATTGAAAAGTTAATAAAGCTTTACGTACCAGAATACCTTTTTCTGAGTGAGTATATTTTCCTCTTATAACTTCGGAAACCTTAAGTGAGGTTATCACATAGACAGGATACATTCCTGAAAGAATTACGCCGGAAAAAAGAAGAATTATAAAGGTCATCCAGAACCAACCCTCTTTAATGAAAATGAATTCATGGGAAATTCCTGTCAGATTATGAAAAAGAGGCTTTAAAATGAGCAAAAAACCCAATGAAACTGCAGCAGATGTAACATTTATTATAAATGTTTCTATAAAGAAATGAATTACAAGCTGTTTGCCTGATGCTCCGGCAATCTTGCTCAATCCGACCTGGGCGGCCCTGGTAAGTGCCCGTGCAGTTGTAATATTGATATAATTTACCCAGGCTATTATCATAATAATAAAGGCGATAATATTCAGAAAGACAACTGTGTTATTATTCCCGTTAACTTCCATTTCCTGCATATAATTTGATTTCAGGTGAATATCACTGAGAGGTTGTACTTTAAGATCACATGTCAATTTGTATGTTCTCAGAACCTCTCCGAAATCACTTTCAACCAGGTCTTTTAGCTTCTGCTCAAATAATTCAGGTGATGCAGGTGGTTTCATGAGAAAATAGGTAAAAAAACCGGTATCTCCCCATGAACTTTCGATATCCGGACCGTAATGAGTCAACAGGTTTGGCCAGGATAATAGTATATCGAATTTAAGATGAGAATTATCAGGAATATCCCGGAATATTCCTGTAATGACAAAGTTCATTTCCTTATCGATACTGATCGTTTGCCCCATGGCATCATTTTCACCGAAGTATTTCCGGGCATAAGATTCAGAAATAAAGGCGCAGTTTGCAGAGGAGATACCTGTCGCGGGATTTCCCGCAATGAATTTTACATCAAAAATCTCAAATAATTGAGGTTCTGTAAAATACATCCTTTCCTCATAAAACTTTTTAACACCAAAGATTACGGTTGCACGGTATCTGAATATCCTTGCAATCTTTTCAGCTTCAGGATAGAGTTCCCTGATTCTAATAGCAGCGGGGGGACAGCATGAAGCAAATTTCACTGACTCACCCTCAGCGCTGGAACGCTCATAACGCAGCCTGTAAATATTTTCATAGTTTTTATTGAAAGTATCATAACTTCTTTCATACCTGATATATAGCATAATAAAAAGAAAAGCTGTAATTCCGGCAGATAAACCTGTTATGCTGATCAATGAAAATAATCTGTTATTTAAGATGTTTCTCAGGGCAATTTTAAAGGGGTATGGTATCATAGTCTGAAATCTGCTATCCTGCTGTCGGATTTATTGCGTAAAGTACCGGTTTGATGAATAAAAATATGAAAAAAGAATTTGTGAAACGGATACGTGCATCATTTTTTGAATAATTACGTCTTTAGTAAAAGCTTGATAGATTCAGCTCTTGATAAAAAAAATTAGCCATGACTGTTAAATTAAATCCCAACGAGGTTGTACTTAAAGCCGGAGATACCAACCAGGTTATTGACAATAAGAAAATTGATGGCAAACTGATTGTTACCAACCAGCGTATTTACTTTAAGACACTGAAAGAAGAGTTCTCCGGATTTAACCTGGAGGTACTTTTTGATAATATCTTTGAAGTCATCTTTTATCAGAATGGATTTTTTGCTCCCAAAGGAATTAATGTAGTCACCAGGGATGGAAAGAATCTGATATTTCCCCTGAAGAAACGTGATGAGATAGGTCAGCTGATAAACAGGATGTACTGAAAAGAACAGTATTAAAAGGGCTGATCATTCATATCTCAGTGATTCAACCGGATTCCTCAATGCAGCTCTTGTGATCTTCATGCTTAAAGTAAGTACTGTGGAAATCAGCATTATCATCACAGCGGAAATCAGTATTCCTGCTCCTATTTTTACGAAATAGTCCCAGATACTGTCCATCATTAAGAGAGAAAGGTAATATCCTGCGGCACAGCCCAGAACTGAGGAGATCAGAAGGATGATAAGGAATTTCCTGCTCACCAGATACATTAATACAATTACCGGTGCTCCCTGTATTTTTCTGATGCCTATCTCTTTGGTTCTCCTTATAATATCCAGCGAAACCATATTGAACATTCCGATCAATGAAAGGATTGTAGCTACAATAGCCAGAAAGATATTAACTTTAAGTATACTCCCGTTGATATTCTTCTCTTCCTGCATGAGGTCCTCCTGAGTTCTTCCGCCGAAGATCATGTTATTTGATAGTTCTTTCCATTTCTGACCGGCAAATTCGAGTACAGCGGGAATATGTTCCTTATTTGCTTTCACAGCTAAATAGTAATACTGACCGGGTTGAGCAAGACGCAGCATTGCAGGTTCGATCTCCTCCCATACACCTGAATTATAGAAATCTCCGACAACACCGATCACATTTAGCTTAATGGTATCATAAAGGGTAACGGTCTTTCCGACCGGTTCTTTCCAGTCAAATCCGTCAGCAAATTTCTGATTTATTATAATCGAATTATTCGAGCGGTCTGCTTCTTCTCTCTCCTTTTCAAACAAACGTCCGGCTTTTAATCTCAAACCCATTGTCCGGGCATAATCCGGACCTATATCCAGCACATCAACTTCAAGAAGTCTCTGATCCTCCCTGACCGGCCTTCTGTAGGATCCCCATCCTATATGATTCGCCGATCCATCCGCTGATATAACTCTGGGATCTGTTGCTATTTCATTCCTGAATGCATGAAACAGAGCGGGCGATACCGGAACCATGATCACCTTGTCCCTGTCATATCCAAGGTCGAGACTTTCCTGGAATCTGGCATTTTTTGAGAATGTTATCCCAAGGACCAGGGCCGCAACGGAAATTGAAAACTGAAGTGTCAGCAATACGGATGTCAGTTTCCCCCTTGAGTGAAAAACTGATTCACCCTTCATTACCTGTGCAGGACTGAAGGAGCTTACATAGACCGCCGGGTATACACCTGCAAAAAAACCTGTAATAAGCAGTAGTAAAAACAGGAATAACCAGAAAAAGGGGTAATTACTGAACGTAAGTTCTATGGACATATATGCCCAGAGGCTGCTGTAAGCAGGAACAAGGAATGAAGCCAGAGCTATTCCGACCAGCATTGCCAGAAAACAAATTATCAGTGTTTCAAACATGAATTGTGCAAGCAGCTGACTTCTTACGCCTCCGAATGTTTTTCGCAGGGCTATCTCTTTCATTCTTTTGCTGAAAGCAGCAATTGAAGTATTTGCAAAATTGAAGCAGGCTATCAGCAGTAAAAATACTGCCATCAGCGGAGGAGCATTTATTGCTGCCGGATGAAGGCCTGGAAAAAGTCCTGACGACCAGATGATCCTGGTATTTTCACCGACCTCATCAAGAGGAACAAGGAAAAACCTGTTTATCCTGAAATCTTCCCTTGCCCTGTTCTGTACCGGAACATAATTCTTCAGTGAAGCGATTACGGAAGAGACCATTGATTTTTCAGGCACCTGTATAAAGAGCGCTGTGGTGAAATTTTTCCAGTCAGAGTCTCCTGATGACCACATTTTAAGGAAATTATCATAATGTGAAAGAATATCCAACCTGAAGCTTGAGTTTTCAGGAAGATCCTCAAAAACACCACTTACAGTGAATGAATATTCCTTGTCATTGTCATTGACTATAGTTACTGGTTTTCCAACGGGATATTCAGAACCGCACAGTGTTTTTGACATGGTTTCACTCAGGAATACGTTTCCTGTTTCCCTGATAGTCTTCAGGTCTCCGTATTTTGTTTTAATTGTAAATATCTCTGTAAATTCCGGATCAGTAAACACTATCATTCCCGGGAATACATCATCCCCTTTTTTTATTGGTGATCGGGTCCGCTGTAGTCTGGCAGCCTTCAATACTCCCGGTATATCTTTTTTTATTTCAAGGCCAAGTGTTGCCGGGACAGCCCCGTATTCCTGTTCCCTGCCCTCCATATCCCTGAAGCAGGTCACACGGTAAATCTCATCAAAATTATCATGTGACCTGTCAAACCCGTAACTGAACATATGATTGAAGAATGCAACTATGCAGACTGACAGGGCTATACCCAGACCAATGATATTGATCAGTGTAAATAGTTTATTTTTCCAAAGGTTCCTGAAGGTTACCAGGAAGTAATTTTTCAGCATAGACCGGTAGTTATTCGTACTTAAGTGATCTGGCAGGATTAATCCTGGCAGCTTTGATGATCCTGAAGCTTATTGTAAAAATAGCAATTATCAAAGCAATAAAGAGTCCGGAAACAAAACTGAATATACCCGGATTGATCCTGAAATAAAAATTCTCCAGCCAGTTCTTCACAATAATATATATTACAGGCCATGCAATAAGTGCTGAAATGGAAACGAGTATAATTATTTCGCGGGATATAACAAAATATATTCCTGAAACGGAAGATCCCATTGCCTTCCTTACTCCTATCTCTTTAGTTCTCTGTTCCACAGTGAAAGATGTCAGGCCAAAAAGTCCCATTCCTGCAATAATAATTGCCAGCACTGAAAAAATTACTGCCATACGGGCATTTTGTTTTTCCTGGATGTACATTTGTTCAAAATCTTCATCCACGAAGTAATACTGGAGAGGATCATTAGATGTGAATTCCTTCCATCTGTTCTCAATACCGGTAATTGTTTGCTGGTCATATTCCGGAGACAGTTTTACTGTTATATAACCCCAGAGATTATCATTTCCTTTATATTGAAATACATACGGCTGGATCGGGTTCCGGAGTGACTCAAAATTAAAGTTCTTAACAACACCTATCACCTGCAAGTATCTGTATCTTCCTGAATCGCGGGGCTGGAGGAATCTTGCATTTTCGATACTGGTAATATTGAAATTTATTGCTGCAGCTTCGTTTATAATACAGGCGTCTCTGTCAGTAGAGTGTGTTTTATCAAAGTTACGACCTTTCAGCAAAGTCATGCCATAGGAATCGATATAGTCATAATCGATCCAGTTTGTAGTCATAAGGAATGATTCATCCCTCCTTCCTTCCAGACCGTAACCGTTATTGTTATTATTCCTTCCCGGAACGGCTGTGGAGCTGGCAACGTTTATTACTCCGGGAATCTTCATTACTGCTTCCTTAAATGCTTCAACCCTCGATTCAAGGGCCCCTGCCCTGTTTATTACAAGCATATTCTTTTTATCAAAACCGATATCCTTGTTCAGCATAAAGTTTATCTGCCGGTACATTATGAGTGTTCCTGTTATAAGAAGTATTGAAACTGCAAACTGAAATACAACAAGAATTCTTCTGATCGTAGCATTCTGTACAGATCCCCGCACGCTTCCTTTAAGTACTTCATACGGATTGAACGAGGATAGAACGAATGCGGGATAGCTTCCTGAAAGTAATCCGACTAATACAGTAAAGACAAGAAGTGCCGGAATCGTATACCATTTTGAGAGAAGCCCCAGTTTGAGGTCTGAACCGAGGAGGCCATTGAAGTAAGGAAGAGTTAGTTTTATTATTATAACAGCAATAATCAATGCAATAAGAGACAGAATAAAGGATTCGGAGAGGAACTGGGTTATGAGCATTCCCCTGGTTGAACCCGAAATTTTCTTTATTCCAACCTCTTTCGATCTCCGTGAAGCCTGTGCGGTCGCAAGGTTCATGAAATTAATTGCTGCAATAAGTATTATCAATACCGCTATGATCCCGAATATTCTGAGATATTTCGGATCGCTGGCTTCCTTGAATTGTTGCTGTACTGTAGGGTCAAGATGAATATCCGTCAGGTTCTGAAGGAAAAACATATATTTATTTCCCTGAGCCATGAATTCTTCAAGGGATATTCCCATAAATCGCTGAACTTCAGGACCTACATATTTTTCAAGCAGAGCCGGGATCTTATCCTGCACTGTAGTATAACTTGTATTGGGTTTGAATAAAAGGTAGGTGCTGTAACTGTTGCTGAGCCATATCGGATCACGCGACCTTGGATTGGTCATGAATGATGTCAGTATATTCGCCTCAAAATGTGAGTTCCCGGGTATATCCGCTATAATACCCGAAATTATAAATCTGGCGGTATCATTCCCTATCCTGATGGCCTTGTCTATGGGATCTTTATCTCCGAACATCCTTTTTGCGGTTGATTCCGAGACTACTGCACGCCCCGGCTGGTTCAGAACACTTGAAGGATCTCCCTTTATCAGAGGTATTGTGAAAAAATTGAAGAATGTGGAATCCGCTTCAACAAGATGATCTTCTGTGAATGTCTGATCTTCATATTCCACAACCGTTGGTCCGCGTGGATTCAACCTCAGATAGTCTTCGACTTCCGGAACTTCTCTGAGCATAGTGGGACCTATTGCGGCGCATGTATAAGCTCCGATTATCTCCTGTCCTCCTATCTTGCCATTAAGGACAAGACGGTAAATCCTGTCTTTCTTTACGTTATATCTATCATAACTTGCTTCATTTAAAACGAACAAAGCGATCAGCAGACTGCATGCGATACCTACCGACAGACCGAATATGTTGATTAATATATAAGATCGCTGTCTTTTGAATGATCTTAAGCTGTGTCTGATAAGATTTTTAAACATTTCAATAATGTATTACTTATTCAATTTTAAGTGCATCAGCCGGATTGATCCCTGATGCCATAAACGCCTGAAAACTGACTGTAATCAATGCGATGATAACAGTGCATATCGAAATTACTGCAAATACAATTATATTCAGATCGATCCTGCTGGCAAACTGATCAAGAAGTTTTCCGACGATTATCCAGCCTGCAGGAATTGCAATTACAAGGGCAATAATAACCAATACAAGAAATTCTTTTATCATTTGGTAAAGTATGGTAACTGTACCTGCTCCCATAACCTTTCTGATGCCAGTTTCCTTTGTTCTTCTTTCTGCCGAATATGCCGACAATCCATAAAGTCCGAGGCAGGCAATGATCACGGCAAGTATTGTGAAGTATTTTAACAGTTTTGTCAGACGGATCTGTGATCTGAAGATATTATTATAATCCTCATCTATAAAGAAATAATCAAAAGGATATTCAGGAAGTATTTTTGTCCATATCTTCTCAACTGTTTTGAGTGCCTCAGTGAGTTTTTCTGGTGACAATCTGATCAAAATATAATTAAGGTAATCGGGATTGGTAAGTGCAAATGCAATAGGTTCAACAGGCTGATCAGCCCCTTTGAAATGGAAATTCTTCAGTACCCCTATTATTCTGCCATTGAGTCCCATGAACCTGAAATTCATTCCAACCGGATCATCTGTTCCTATTATTTTTACCACTTCTTCATTGACCAGGAAATTCCCGGTTGTATCCTGAGCCAGATCAGAAACATATTCTCTTGAAAAACCCCGGCCCGATTTAAGTTCCATCTTCATAGTTTCCAGGTAATCATAGTCAACAGCATTTGTTCCTATAAGAACACGTTTTTCAGGATCCTTACCTTCCCAGCTGGCTCCCCCGGAATTGCTTCCTGTTCTTACCGGATTGCTTCTTGCTGCCGTTATTCCCTCAATCAAAGTCTCACCCTGAAGTTCACCTTTGAGAGAGTAATACTTAGGCCTCATATCATTTATCATCGGAATGCAGATAAGGTTCTTTTTGTCGAATCCCAGATCTTTATTCTGCAAATGCTTAAGTTGCATATACATAAATACAGCTGCAATTGCAATCAGTATTGACAGGGTAAACTGGACAATCACAAGAATCTGCCTCAGTAATACATTTCGTTTTCCACCAGTAGCCGGTTCTCCTTTAAGTATTGCTACCGGATTGAATGCAGCCAGATAGAATGAAGGATAAATTCCGGAAACTATTCCTGCGATAAGACCTGTCAGTACAACACTTAAAATAAACCTTCCACTTAAAAGATCTGTCAGTGTAAAGCTTTTTCCGGATAAATTATTGAACAGGTGAAGTGCCAGTCCGACCAGCAAAATTGCCACTGCCAGAGCGATTATGACCAGAAATACAGATTCCAGCATAAACTGAATTATCATATCTTTCTGATGTGCTCCCGAGACCTTTTTTATTGCAATCTCTTTTGACCTTCCTGATGCTTTGGCAGTCGACAGGTTAATAAAATTTATACATGCTATCAGTAGAATAAAACCAGCAATAAGGGTAAAAATAAAAACTACAATTACAGGGCCTTTGCTTATTTCATATCCAAACTGGGAATGAAGATGTATATCGGAAAGAGGAAAAAGAAGATATTTGGTTGTTGTTTCAGGAAAATGCTCCAGGACCACATCAGTGAGTTTTGTATTTATGGCATTTATATCAGAATTATTTTCAACTGAAACAAAAGTCAGAATAGAATTATTACCCCAGCTATTGTCGGCTGCACCTATCTGATAAAGGAATGAGTATGGAAAGATACCTTCAAATGTGAACATGGAATTACCCGGCAGGTCCCTTATTACTCCGGTCACAGTGAACCTGAATTTATTTTCAATGGTCAGTGTCTGTCCTATCGGATTGGCATTTCCGAAGTACTTATTTGCCAGTTTCTCTGTCAGTACCATTGATTCGGGCTGTCGAAGTGCAGTTTCAGGATCTCCTGCTATAAAAGGCAGGGTAAATATTTTGAAAATCCCGGAGTCGGCAGCTACAATTGATGATTCGAAGAATACCTTATCTTCCTGGCGGAAAAGCAGCCGGGGCATCCGGTTAATCCTGGTCTGATAACGGATCTCCGGAATTTTTTCCTTCCAGACGGGTCCGCTGGGCTGTGGTGTTACGGTTACATGATATCGTTCCCCTGAATAAAACTGATCCTCCTCAACCCTGTAGATATTCTCATAATTCGTATGAAACTTATCATAGCTGAACTCATCCTGAACCCAGAGGAGGATCAGTAATGATGCCGCAAGCCCGATTGCAAGTCCTGAAATATTTATGAATGCGAAGCTCCTGTTCTTCAATAAATTCCTGAAGGCTATACTGAAAAAATTCTTAATCATGAACCGGTTTGTAAGTTTTCATAAGGACGAATAATTCCTTTCATTGTTGCATTTCTGAAAATTATTCGTCTTTATAATGCACAGAAATCCGGAACAATCCGAAAAAGATAAACATTGTATTGTTAATATAACGTTAATGTTTATAAAGTATATAGATTAACTATCGAATTAGTCATAAATTTAGCCTTATATCCTCCTAACCAGAAGAACATGATAAAGAATCTGCTTAAAACTGCCTTAAGACACATCCGCAAACATATCGGGTATAGTCTTCTAAATATCCTTGGACTCACATTGGGTATACTTAGTGCTCTTTTGTTAATTATTTATGTATCAGATGAATTAAGTTACGACAGGTACCATACCAATGCTGACAGAATTTATCGCGTTTCTTCGAAAATCACGGAACCCGATGACCAGTTTACCTGGACTGTTGCTCAGATCCCCATGGGACCCCAGGTTGTTCAGGACTATCCCGAAGTGCAGTCTTTCGTGAGGTTCATACCTATGAACAGGGGGCTTTATAAATTTGAGGATAAAGAGTATATCGAAGAGGACTTTTACTATGTCGATTCGACACTGTTTGACATTTTTACATATAAAATTATCAAAGGTGAAGTGAGGTCAGCTGTAAAAGATCCCGGCAAGATAGTCCTTACGGAAACTGCAGCAGGCAGATATTTCGGGGAAAATGATCCGGTTGGCAAAACTCTTACTTCCGGCACATCAACCTTTGAAGTTACAGGTGTCATAGAAGATGTGCCTTTCAATTCCCATTTCAGATTTGAAGGAATATCGGCCAGGAATAATCTGCCAAAGCAGCTTGGCTCATGGGGAAATTTCGGAGTTTTTACTTATCTCCTTCTTCCCCGCGATTTTGATGTTAAAGCATTTGAAACAAAGATGCAGGGAATGTATGATGCCCATATGAAAACTATTTTCGAGCCTGTACATATAACAGTTGAATATATCCTTGAGCCAATCACCAGAATACATCTCTATTCCACAAATGCCGGTGAACCCGAACCGACAGGCAGCATAACATATGTATATATCTTTGGTATTGTTGCATTGTTTCTGATCCTTATCGCAGCCATGAACTATATGAACCTTGCCACGGCAAGATCTGCCGGCAGAGCACGTGAGGTGGGATTGCGAAAGGTTGTCGGATCACGCAGGGAGATACTCATCGCCCAGTTTCTTTCGGAATCGATCGTTCTTACAATTATTTCTCTGATAATCGCCATTATTCTGTTCATAATTATTTTACCGAAGTTCAACCTTATCGCCGGTAAATCTTTCACCGCCGGAATTCTTTACAGCCCTGTCGTAATTCTGACAATCATTGGAATTATTCTGATTGTCGGATTTATCGGGGGAAGTTACCCTGCTTTTTTCCTTTCGAAATTCAGTCCCACGACAGTATTAAAGGGTGAAATAACCCAGGGTTCGGCAGGCAGCCTGTTCCGGAAAATACTTGTAATCATTCAGTTTACTATATCAGTTTTGATGATCATTTGTACCATGGTAGTTTTCAGGCAACTGAATTATCTTAAAACCATGGACCAGGGATTTGACCCTGAAAATGTGATTTCTCTGGAACTTAACAGGAACATGAATCAGAAATATCCGGTACTTAAACAAGTACTGCTTGAGAATGATGACATAAGTTATGTAACATCTACAAGTACCCCGATGGGAGTAGGATCCGGGAAGCTGCTATTTGGTGTGGAAACCGACCAGGGTATGGTTCAGAAGGGAATTAACTTCACAGTTGTTGACCATGATTTTGTTGAAACTCTCAAGATAAAAATGGTCAAAGGGCGTGATTTCCAGAAAGATATGCCATCGGATACTCTGCAGTCGGTTGTTGTGAACGAGACATTTGTCAACAGGATGGGTTGGAATGATGCGATTGACAAGAAGATTGACCTGGGTGATGGCAGCCAGCTCCGTGCCAGAGTTGTGGGAGTAATGGCTGATTATCACCAGACGGGAATGTACAATGAGATTGAATCGCTTCTTCTTGCCTACCGTGAAAGGAACAATATTATTTACATCAGGCTTAACGGGAAGAACGTTGAAAAGACGATTCCTTTTATTGAGACTAAATGGAAGGAGGTTTTTCCCGATCAGCCTTTTTCATATACCTTTCTTAAAGAAAGTCTCAATGAGCAGTTTGAGGCTGATGAAAAACGTGGTTTTATATTTACACTTTTCACAATCCTGGCTATTCTTATAGCCTGCCTTGGTTTATTCGGACTGGCATCATATATGGTAGAGCAGCGGACCAGGGAAATCGGGATCAGAAAGGTTTTCGGAGCAAATGAGGGTATAATTGTCGGGCTGATCTCGAAAGATTTCCTGATGCTGATAGCAATAGCAATTGTAATTGCAGTTCCGTTGGCATATTATATTATGAGCAATTGGCTGGAAAATTATGTCTACAGGACCAATATCGGTCTGATCCTCATAATACTGGCAGCTCTTCTTACCCTGGTCATTACATTTCTGACTATAGGATATAAAGCATATCAGGCGTCTGTTATGAACCCGGCAAATTCTATTAAAACAGAATAGAACTTTTTAAACTGGTTTGTCCGGGTAGTTCTGGTAATATCTTATTGTTTTTCCCTGATCACAAAATTACCCTTCAGTTCCTCACTTTCTTTATATCCGTACCGTACCGCTTTGACCCGGATGTTGTAAGTTGCCGGTTTAAGATGCAAAGGTCCTGAGTACAGGAGCCAGCGCGGATTATTTGTCTCCTCAAATGTATAAACTATAGAACAGCCATGAGTGGGGCAATAGAAGCCAAGGGTCATAGGGGATGTATATGTCCCTCCTGTTCTGTAATTTTTTGAAGCAGGATCTTCAGGTGAATTAATTATGAAGTATGGAATATCAGTCACCGGTTGTTTCATTCCTGGCCACATCTGTTCTATCATTTCATTTTCATTCATATGTCCGAGGTCACCTGTTTCAAGGGTCCACTGTTTATGGCGTTTTCTCAGATCATCCAGTACTGGTTTAAGTTTCGGGTCATTAACAAGGTTATTAATCTGGAAAGGATCAGTCTTCACGTCATAAAGTTCTTCAGGAGGGCGTGAATATGCCATCCATGCTTTTTGAGGCCCGGTCAGCTTACCTTCTGCATCGAGGCGTAGCATCTCCTTATAAATAGGCATATTACTCAGATATGGCACCCAGATTGGAAAAGGTTCGTTCGGATAATAGTTACGTACATATAAATAATCCCTTGTCCGTACGGACCTTATCATATCATAAGATTCATCAACCCTGTCACGGGCGGCAAAAACAGCATCGCGGGATTCACCTTTCTGACTTCCCAGGAAGGGAACACCCTGCATGTGTGCCGGAACGGGAATTCCTGCAAGTGAAAGGACTGAAGGTCCGAAATCAATCGAACTTATAAGCCGTTCGTCAACGGTTCCCGCATTGGATTTATCCGGCCATTTTATGATTAAAGGAATATTCAGCCCCGAATCGTAGAGCCATCTCTTGGCTCTGGGCAAACCATCGCCATGATCGCCCCAGACAAAGATTATTGTATTTTCGAGTTCTCCCTCCCTTTCGAGCTCATTTATTAAAGATCCTACAACTGAATCAAACCTTGCAATATTATCATACATTTTGGCAAGATTCTTTCTGATGATCTCATTATCGGGGTAATAAGGTGGAACCTTAATTTTTTTCAGGTCTGTTTTAACATTACTGATGTTCCAGGACTGGCTTTCATGTGTACCTGTCCAGTTAAATACAGAAAAGAAAGGCTGGTTCCTATCGGGTCTGTTCCTGTAATGAGCCTTGTTGTTGCATTCATCCCATATGCTTGCAGGTACATTATTGCCGGCGAACTGGTAATCGGTTTTGGCGTTATTTGTACAGTAATATCCGGCTGTACGCATAAATTCCGTAAATGCTTTTACATAGTGAGGAGGCACTGCATTAAACTGCAAAGGATTTTCGGCAGAACGCCTGTAAGATGTCGTTCTCATGTGCATGCATCCGATGGAGGTCTGGTACATGCCGGTAATGATACCGGCACGGACCGGTGCACTTATGGCAGCTGTGGTAAAAACGTTTGTATATCTGACACCCTGTGATGCGAGTCTGTCAATGTTTGGTGTACGGGCGGTATTATCGCCGTAGCATCCAAGGTGAGGACTCATATCCTCAGTGGAGATCCATAAAATATTAGGTCTTTTCTGAGCTTGCTGGCCATAAGCATTAACACATAACAGTGCTGCAGCACTTATTCCGAATATTGGTTTGAAATATTTCATCTGATATTGATTTGATCCGGTTTATAATGATTTTACTTCTATTCCATGAATCCGGCTTTCCGGCGATTTGCCCCCGGAGCATGTGTCAGATCATCCCCCAGGTCCTGCCGTGCTTTTTCTGCAATTACCTGGAGATCTGCGACTATTCCGGGATAAAACTCAGAAACATCGTACCATTCACCGGGATCGCGGCGGAGGTCATACAATTCCGGTTTTTCAATGATCTCTGTTCCTGTGGGACCAGGCCAGCCGTCATTCCCTGGTTTATATCCCTGGTAAGTCCTTCCGCTGTGGGGCAGAACCAGCTTCCAGTAATCTTTCTGTACTGCTTCGAGGCTGTTGACCTGGTAGTAGTAATAGAATTCATGGCGCGGACAGGCTTCACTGTCACCCTTCAGTAGCGGCAATATGCTTACTCCGTCAATTTTCTTTTCGGGCAGAGGAGCTCCGGTGATCTCTGCAAGAGTGGGAAGAATATCCATCGCGCAGGCAAGTTTATTGCAGATTGTTCCGGCAGGAATTACCCCCGGCCATTTCATTATGCACGGAACACGCTGTCCGCCTTCACGGCTTGAACCTTTGCCTTCACGTAATCCTCCTGTTGTACCGGCATGGTTTCCGAAATTGAGCCATGGGCCATTGTCACTGGTAAAAATCACAAGGGTATTCTTGTCAAGGCCGTTCTTTTTAAGAGCGTTCAATATCTCTCCTATTGACCAGTCTACTTCCATCATTACATCTCCATACATACCCTGTCTGCTTTTACCACGGAATTTTTCCGATACACCAAGGGGTATATGGACCATCGAATGAGGGATATAAAGAAAGAAGGGATGAGCCCGGTTTTTTTCAATAAAAGCAACTGCTTTTTCAGTATAGGTTGTTGTAAGTTTATCCTGACCGCCAAGATCCCTTACCTCTGCCACTTTTTCATTTCCTTCTATCAGGGGCAGAACAGGATATTTCATTAGTCTGTGTGTGGTATCCTTAAGATGGATCGGAACGCCATCGAAATCTACCGGCCACATATCGTTTGAATATGGTATTCCGTAATAGTAATCGAATCCATGCTGGAGAGGAAGAAATTTACGGTGGTGCCCGAGATGCCATTTCCCTATTGCTCCTGTGATATATCCCTTTGTCCTGAGCATTTCAGCTATTGTTGTCTCTTCCGCATTAATACCATTCGTTGCCCAGGGCATAAGGGCACCGGAGAATCCGATCCGGTTCGGGTAACATCCTGTTATCAGTCCCGCCCGTGAGGCACTGCTTACAGCCTGCGGACAATAATACCATGTGAATTGCATTCCATCATGTGCCAGACGGTCAAGATTGGGAGTGTCATACTGGTTTGCCCCGTTCCTTCCTATATCGCCATATCCCATATCATCCATAAGAATCAGGATGATGTTGGGAGCAGCAGTTTTTACCGCTGCTGTTTTCTGGGCGGTAAGAGGTAGTGCAGTCAGAGAAACTGCACCTATTCCTGCCAGTGACTTTAAGCTTATCATAGTGTGACCTGTTTAGTTTTTATACTTATTCTCTTTAATGCTGTTCAGCAGATCCGTTAATTCAGTGACAATGTCTGAATTGTTGCCGGCTAAATTCAGTCTTTCACCCAGGTCAGTTCTCAGATTATAGAGTTGTGGTATGGTATCGTTCCCAAGCTCAGTATTGGTATGTTCATTGATCCTTGGTCCCGGGCCCGGTTCAATTAATTTCCAGTCACCTTTAATCAGTGACAGTCTGCCGTTGGCAGAATGTTCAACCAGCCAGTCACGGCCGGTCACTGATTTTCCTGTTAATGTATTAAGGTAATCAAAACTGTCAGGGCCGGAACCTTCCGGCAGAACCTGACCGGTGAGGGATGCAAATGATGCCATCAGATCAATCTGTGAAAAGAGGGCGTCTGTTGTTCCCGGTCGTATCTTTCCGGGCCAGCGTACAACGAATGCGATCCTTGTCCCTCCGTCGAATGCACTGTATTTTCCTCCTCTCAGGGGGCCTGCAGGTTTGTGATCTCCAAGTTTTTCGACTGCATCATCCTTATAACCGTCATCAACAACAGGACCGTTATCGCTTGTTACTATTATCATCGTATTTTGTGAGAGACCCAGTTCATCAATGGTTTTGATAATCTCTCCCACTGACCAGTCAAATTCAAGAATAGCATCTCCCCTCGGGCCCATTCCGCTTTTACCGGCAAATCTGGGATGCGGTACTCTCGGGACATGTATATCATGAGTAGCGAAATAGAGGAAGAACCTGTTGTCTTTATTCTTTTTTATGAATTCCACCGCTTTACCCGTGATCACGTCGGCAATATCCTCATCTGTCCATAAAGCAGATTTTCCTCCGCTCATATATCCTATACGGCTGATCCCGTTTACAATTGTCATATCATGTCCGTGGCTCGGATGCATTTTAAGCAATTCGGGATGATCTTTTCCAGTTGGTTCACCCGGGACAGGTTCCCTGAAACTTACTTTGATCGGATCGGAAGGATCGAGATTCACCACTCTCCTGTTTTCAACATATACACACGGTACTCTGTCACCGGTTGCCGGTATAAGGAAATTATAATCAAAACCTATATCAAGTGGTCCGTGGGAGATATCGCCATTCCAGTCGGCTCCGCCTTCCGGACCCAGACCAAGATGCCATTTACCTACAACACCGGTAGTATATCCCGCATTTTTCATGATTGTAGCAATAGTTGTACGCCCCGGAACAATTATTGCAGCAGCATCACCTGTGGCAATTCCTGTTCCTTTTCTTCTCCATGCATATTCACCTGTTAACATGGAATAGCGCGAAGGGGTACTTGTAGCTGATGTACAGTGGGCATTCGTAAATATTAAGCCATCTTTTGCAAGTGCGTCAATATTAGGGGTGCTGATACTTGTTGCACCGTAGCAGCTGATATCTCCATATCCAAGATCATCGGCATAAATAATGACAATATTGGGATTTTCTTGCTGGCGGTTACATGCCAGATGAGCTGAAGCGATAGCTGCGATACCCAGAGTTCCGGTTAAGAGTCTTTGTCTCGTAATTTTTATTTTCATATGTAATTACAGGTTAAGTTGAATAAGGAATTAGATAATATAGTTACGGGAAATCCAGCATTTTTATCGGTTCTCTTCAAAGACAAAAGGAAATACTGAAGAAGGCACATGAGCTTCCTGCATTATTTCTTCCATTTTCTGAACTATTTCCGGAAATGAATCTGCAATGTTCTTTGTCTCCCCGATGTCGGTTGAAAGATCATAAAGTTCCGTATTGCCCTGAGGCGTTCTATTTATATTAAGTTTCACAGCTTTCCACTTGTCCATTCTCACTGCCATTTTCCCGCCCTGTTCGTGAAATTCCCAGAAGAGGTAATCATGTTCCTGTTGTTTCCCTTTGCCAAGCAAGGTTGGAAGAAATGATATTCCGTCTATGTTTTCAGGAATTTCTGCTCCGGTTATTTCCGCAAGCGTAGGCATCAGGTCCCAGAATGCAGAAATATGATCGGTACTGGAACCTTCACTTATCTTACCCGGCCATTTAACCAGAAGCGGGGTCCGTATACCACCTTCATACATATCCCGTTTATAACCTTTAAGATCTCCGTTACTGTTAAAAAAATCAGGATCCGCACCGCCTTCCAGGTGTGGTCCGTTATCTGATGCGAAGAATATAATAGTATTATCCTCAATACCCAGTTCTGTCAGTTTTGCGAGTAATTCACCAACATAATCGTCAAGCTGTTTGATCATTGCTGCAAATGCTGCGTGTGATTCCGGCTGGGATCCATAAGGGCCCAGTCTGAAATCCGGACCACTGTCTGTCCCCTTATATGATTTCTCGGGATCGAATTTGCCCCTGAACATTTTCATATAGTCTTCCCTGGCAAATAATTCTGCATGTGGTATTGTTGTGGGATAGAAAAGAAAGAAAGGTTTATTGCTGTACGTTTCCATGAACTTTATTGCCTCTTTATGTATAAGATCTGCACTGTAGGCCCCTGTTTTTCCACTGTCATTTTCATGCAGGATTATCTTTTCATGGTTGTGCCAGAGATGACCAGGGTAATAATTATGTGCCAGGCTCTGGCAGTTATAACCATAAAACTCATCTATGCCCTGTTTGTTGGGATCTCCTTCGGTCTCAATATAGCCCAGTCCCCATTTCCCGAATGCTCCGGTAACGTATCCTTTGGCTTTCAACATTTCCCCGACAGTAAAAGCATCAGCCGGTAAAGGCCACTGACCCTCCGGTTTCCAGCCTTTGTTTCCGCGTATCGGAGTATGCCCGGTATGCATTCCTGTCATGAGTGAAGACCTTGAAGGCGCTGAAACGGTACATCCGGTATAATGTTGAGTGAACAACATACCATCACGGGCAAGTCTGTCTATATTCGGGGTTGAAAATTTTTGTTGTCCGTAACAGCTTAAATCTCCGTAGCCAAGATCGTCAGCCAGAATATAAACGATGTTTGGCAGAGGTTCCTCCTTACGGGAACAGGATATTACTGCTAATGAGGCAAGAAGGGTAATTTGAATTTTGGGATTCATAAGAAGATCAGATTGTTGGATTAAAATAATTTTTATTATTACAGACCAGAGGTCTTTTTATCACAGCGGTGATCACAGTTCAGCAATACTTCCGGATAGTGTACGTACCCTTACTTTAAATGCTTCGGCAGGATTTTTTACAGTTATCCGGTCTATATCTTTACCTGTAAGTCCCCTGATTTTAAGCGCCGGAATCAGGTAATCAAAAATGTCGGTATATCCGTTGAAAGGTCCCCCGTCAGGTTTTGCCGGATCGTACCAGCCAGAGTCATGCGAAATCAGAACTTTGTTAAGAAGTCCTTCATTATTTAGAGTTATTATTCTTTCGGCATACCAGTCTATACTGTTCGGAGCGCCCGGTTCAAGTTGTGGTCTTAACCGGACATTGTCGAGAGAGATCCATGCCCCCTCTTTTGCCGCCCTGATGTTGCTTTCTGCTGATCCTCCCTGGGCATGAACCCAGATAAAAGCAGAGGGGTCGACATTGTATTCCTTTAATATTCTGATCTGTTCAAATGCAGGTTTTTCGGGACCAGTGTGAGATGCAATAACTAAGCCTGTCTCAAGATGTGTAAGAGCAGCAGCAATAATTATTTTGCGATGCACCGGGGATAGTGTATCTGAAGGATCAACAGCTATTTTGATGAATCCCGGTTTTATTCCGGTACCTTCAATACCGGTTCTGAATTCTTCTGTCCATATAGCAGCTATTTCTTCCGGTCGGGATGAATAAAAAAATTCAGGTATATAAAGATTATTCCTTGCTCCATAAAATCCGGTATTTGTAATAAAATTTATACCTGTTTGTTCTGACAGATCTCTTAAGATAATCGGATCACGACCAAGAAAAGCCGGTGTGCATTCGATAAATGTTCGTACGTCTCTCTTCTTTATTTCATTAATGTGAGGCAATGCCTTTGCGATCACATCTACTTTATCCCATCTGTCATAACCGGTACTGTCGGCACCGATGAAATCAACAAGAATGTGTTCATGCTCCAGGATTACCCCTGCCTCCGATGCTTTTATCGGACCTCTGACTGTCATTAAATAATCTCCGGTATCATGTTTGCAGGTTATAATCACTATGCCAAACAGAAGGAAAAGTATAAGCCACAGAATTATTTTGAGGTCATCAAATTCGTCGATATCCATTGGTCAGTTTGATTTTGGTTGTATTCCGGTTCTTCAGCAATAAAAATAGAATAATTTGATGAAAAAAAATATTAAATCAGAAAACAACATCAGGTCTTTCACAGTTTTTATTTATCAGTACTTATTATTGTTATAGTTCAGTATGTTGTTAAAAATTCTTAAATCGTATAACTGAAACATGACAGTCAGCAGATTTCACGTTTTGATATTTGAGGTTTTAATATATTGCGAATTATCAATAAAATACATATTATATGGTAAAAAAATCCGTCATTCTTCTTCAGCTTATAGCATTCATATCACTCTCCTTCAGTAGTTTAATGGCACAGTCCGATATCGGATGGAGGGGAAAGGACAGGTCCGGATTATATCCTGAAACGGGATTACTTAAAACGTGGCCTGATTCAGGTCCATCTCTTCTGTGGGAAACGGAGGAAGCCGGTTCAGGTTTCTCGAGCGTCACTGTTACAACAGATGCAGTATACATTACAGGAAAGAAAGGAGATACTGATGTATTAACTGCTTTTAACCAGAGCGGTAAAAAACTATGGGAAGTACCTTATGGCAAAGCCTCCGACAGTAATTATCCTGATTCAAGAAGTACGGCCACTTACGCGAACGGGAAGTTATTCGTTGTAAGTGGTGAAGGTGATATGGTCTGCATCAGTACCTCAGGTAAAATAATATGGTCAGTTAATTATTTTAAGAATTACGGAGCATCTGCTCCACGGTTCGGTATTTCGGAATCGCCACTGGTTACCGGTAATCTGGTTATCGGTACACCGGGAGGCAGTAAAGCATCAGTTGTTGCCTTTGATGTAAATACCGGGAAGGTTGAATGGGAAACCCCTTCCCTGAATGAAGGAACACAGTATGTGAATCCTTTGTACGTTGAAAACAAAGGTGTAAAAATGCTTGTCACAGTCACAACCAGGTCGGTTATTGCAGTGAGATTATCAGATGGAAAGCTTCTCTGGAAATATGATTACGAAAGTCTGAATTCTCAAATCGGAGGCAGGCGGAATCATACCAATACACCGCTTTACAGGGATGGATCTTTGCTTGTGATGAACGGTTACACACAGGTTGCCGTGAAACTGAAGCTGAACGGTGAAAATGAACCTGTCGCTGAATGGAAAAATTCTGATCTGACACCTCATGTCGGTGGTGCAGTTCTGCTTGGAAATCTGATTTTCAGTTCAACCCATGACACCAATTCATCAGGGCGATGGATCTGTGTCGACTGGACCAGCGGCAAAACACTCTGGATCAATGACTGGCACAACAAAGGACCAATAATTTCCGCCGACGGCATGCTGTACATAATGGAAGAAAAGACCGGAAATGTGGCACTTGTAAAGCCCTCATCCTCAAAGCTGGATGTAGTCAGCAAATTCCGTATTACCAAAGGAAACGGCCCTTACTGGGCTCATCCTGTTATCTCCAGGGGAAGGTTATTTATAAGACATGGAGAATATCTTGCAGTTTATTCAGTCGAAGCTAAATAAAACTGTTGTTTTCCATTATTCCAAATAAATTACCTTTGCACAGCGGAAAGGATCCATTCAGATTTTTTAAGCTGATTTTTTAGTTAATTAATTGTTATTCAGACAGACAAAAGTTTGTTCAAAAGATGAAAAAGATATTATTTACAATCCTGACACTCGTAATCATAGGAGTCATTGGTTATGTGGTTTTTTTACTTGTTTCATCTGGTAAAACAGGTGTTGCAGGCTCTTCAGGAGAAGCAGTGGATGTATCAATCCCTGATCAGGCTATCAGTGAATGGCGGGAGGAAAACAGAACAGGTTTATCCGCTGAAACAGGATTGCTTAAACAATGGCCGGCAGAAGGCCCGCGCCTTATCTGGTCAAATACTGAGTTACCCAAAGGTCATTCTTCGGTTACCTTCGGGAACAATACCATTTACCTGACAGGCAATGATGATAACAATGATATACTGGTGGCACTTGATCCTTATGGTAAAATAAGATGGACCACATCCTATGGAAGAATGTGGGAGGCTTCTCACCCTGAAAGCCGGTGCAGCCCTACAGTGGAAGGTGATAAAGTCTATGTCTCTAGCGGATTTGGTGATCTGGCCTGTATTGATGGAAATACCGGAAACATATTATGGTCACTGAAAGCAAGCGAGACATACAAAGGTACTTACGGATCATGGGGAATTGCAGAATCACTTATCATTGATGGTGAAAAACTTTATTATACTACAGGAGGTCCGGAAACCATGACTATCGCTCTTAACAAGAACACCGGAGAACTTATCTGGAAAACCGAAAGCCTTAATGTCCCTGCCTCATATTCATCCCCTGTTTTATTGGATTATGAAGGTTACAGGCTTATGGTTAATGTCTCACCGGTTTATGTCTACGGAGTAGACGTAACCGATGGTTCTATCCTGTGGAAGATAAACCATTTGGAAGCCCTTGGTAAGGATAATGATGGAAAAGGAAGGCAGATATTATGTGTGACACCTTTATGGCATAATAACAGAATATTCTTTACCGGCGGATATAATCATGGAAGCGTTATGATAGACCTGACCGATAACGGCAAAAATGCATCTGTTGCCTGGACAAATACTGATCTTGATGTACACCACGGAGGTGTGGTGCTTGTCGATGGCTATATTTATGGTGCCAACTGGATCAATAATGGTAACGGAAACTGGTGCTGTGTTGACTGGAATACAGGTAAGACAATGTGGGAAGAGCACTGGAAATGCAAGGGATCGGTTATTTTTGCTGATGGTATGCTTTATTTTTATGAGGAAAAGACAGGTTTTGCAGGACTTGTAAAACCAAATCCGGAGAAATTCGAGTTGATCAGCAATTTTAAGGTAAAATCAGGAAGCGGCCCATACTGGGCTCATCCCGTAATTCATAATGGAGTACTTTATCTCAGGCATGGTGAAGCGCTGATGGCGTATGATATCAAAGAGAAATAATACAATAATTACAGGAAAAGTTGCAGTTGTATTTGCAGCTCTTCTGATCTGGTGGATTGCCGATGATCATTATCCTTCGGAAGTTATTGCACGTATTCCGGGTATGGATAACAGACCAAAAATAGAACCCCGGTCAGATTCTGTGATCATTGGTGAGTTTTTTGATACACTGGGCAGTTTTGATGAATATGTACCAGGAAACTGGCCAAGATTCAGGGGAGCTTATTTTGACAATATATGCAGGGATACTTTTCCTATTGCCGAATCATGGGATTCTTCAGGTCCGCCGGTTGTGTGGAAAGCGACACTCGGTGAAGGATATGCCGGTCCGGCCGTCTTCAATGGCAGAGTATATGTGATGGATTATAATGAAAGACGGAAGGCAGATGTGCTTCGATGCTTTTCTCTCAAATCAGGGACAGAACTCTGGAGAAGATGGTATTACGTCGACATAAAGAGAAACCATGGCTATTCGCGGACAATACCTGCTGTTACCGATAAATATCTTGTAACTATTGGTCCGCGTTCACATGTGATGTGCGTTGATCCCCAGAGCGGTGACCTTAAATGGACCCTCGATATGGAGAAGGAATTCGGTATTCCGGGTAAAACAAAGGGCAGGATCACTCCGGATTTTTATTCAGGCCAGTGCCCTCTTATTGACGAAAACGTTGCAATACTGGCACCGGGAGGTAAAGCCCTTATGGTAGGTCTTGACTGTGAGTCTGGTGATATATTATGGAAAACTCCAAATCCCGATACACTCAGAATGTCACACTCCTCAATCATGCCGATGGTAATACATGGCAAAAAAATGTATGTATATAATGCTGTAGGCGGTGTATGCGGCGTATCTGCCGAGGGAGAAGACACAGGAAAATTACTCTGGCAGACCACAAAATGGAATCCTGCAACTACTGCAGCATCTCCCCTTCTTCTTCTGAATAATGAAATTGCTTTATTCGGAAGCTATGGCGCCGGTGGAGCAAGGTTAAAAATCAGTTTCAACGGATCAGAATATTCCGCTTCGGTTATTGAAAGTCATAAAGCAATGGAGGGCTTGTCAAGTGACCAGCAGACACCGGTAATAACCGGCGAATATATCTGGTCGGTAATGCCCGAAAATGCCGGCCCCCTGAAAAAACAGCTGGTTTGTTACCATATCTCTGACCTTCGCCAGACAGTCTGGACAAGCGGTAAGGATAACAGATACGGACGTGGATTGGGACCCTATATTGTAAAGGAGGATAAAATGTTCCTGCTGGATGATGATGCAAATCTCTTTTTCTTCAGGCTTGAAGGTTCTACGGCTTCATTGATCTCAAAATATAGTATCCTGGATGGTTTTGAAGCATGGGGGCCTATGGCCATAGCAGGTAACTATCTTATTATGAGGGATGCAAGAAACATGGTATGTCTGATGATCGGAAAAAGTACTTCATCATGAACAGAAAAATATATGCCTTCACCTCACTTCTGATAATTCTGGCTTTCATAGGTTACATTATTTATGATTCCATTAATTCCGGCAGAGCGGTAAGTACTCCGGAAAATACCGAAAAGATAACAGCTCCGCCGGCTATGTGGGAGATTGAGAAAGAGCTTGAAATTACCTACGGAAAGCTTCAATCGGTAGCAGTTTCAGACAATAGCGCTGTTTATCTCGGAGGTGACTCATTTCTTTCATGTTATGATTCTGCATTGAACTCAGTCTGGAGAATACAGATGCCGGATAAGATCAATGCCGTTTCAGTTTATGGAGATACGCTATATGCAGCTTCACAGGAAATGATCTATCTTGTGACTGACTCCGGACAAATTATCTCTGAATGGGGTCCTTATGAATCAAACAGTATAATAACTTCAATTTCCGCATCAGGAAAAAATATAGGATTTGCAGATTCAGGAAACAAAAGAATATTTATCCTGAACAAGAAAGGAGAAGTAATTTCAATGGCAGGACAGTCGGAAAATAAATTCATCATACCCAGTCCGTATTTTGATGTTGCACTTTCCGGTGATGGTATTTTTTATGCGGCAAATACAGGACACAGGAGAATTGAAACATGGACTACAGACGGCATTAAGAAAGATGAATTTGGTGAGCCGGGTACTGCTCCCGGTGCATTTTGCGGCTGTTGTAATCCTGCTCATTTTACAGTTATACCACAGGGCTTTCTGACAGCAGAGAAGGGAATTAACAGGATTAAAATTCTTGACCATAACGGGACCTTTGTCGAATTTGTTTCATCAATTAACACCTTTACTGCATCGGTTCCCCTGGATATAGCTTCGAATGACGGAGTAACTATTTATGCAGCAGATCCGGCTGATTCAAGGTTAATTGTTTTTAAGAGAAAAAATGATATGGTGGATTTGTGAAAAGCAGATATGCCTGGCGGAGGAGATAAAGATTCTGCTACTATATATATAAAGGTATAGGGAAAAATGAAAAAAACAGTAACAAGAAGCGGGTTTGTCAGGGCTACTGTAAGGTTGCTTATGGCAGGTCTTCTGGCTACTATTGCTGTGGCTCTCGGAAAGCGGGTTGTAAGAGGAAGTAATTGCACGGGCTGTCCTGGTTACGGGATCTGTACAGGCAGCAATGATTGTGATAGCTACATCAACAAGCAGGAAGATATGAAGCCTAAGACAAAATAATGACATCTGATGCTTATGGCATAAACTGAGGTACTGAAGAACCTGGTCCTGTGATGCGGCAGGTAATAAGAAAATAGAAAGATTTGAAGTTATTTTGAAAGGAACATTCAGAAGATATGGAAGAATCAAGAAACAAGTATAAGTCGAGAAGGGATTTTGTAAGGAAAGCCGGTCAGATCCTTGTTGTGGCACCGCTTGTTGCCATACCAGCGGCACTTGCACGGAAAACAAATGCCTCGGGATATGTCTGGCAGATAGATCCTTTCAAATGTACGCAATGCGGTCAGTGTAAAACAAATTGCGTGAAGACTCCCTCGGCCGTGAAGTGTTATCATGCTTATGTGATGTGCGGATACTGTGATCTCTGCGGTGGATATCTGCGTCAGGGCGTAAAGACGATAAGCACAGGAGCCGAGAATCAGCTCTGTCCGACCGGAGCCATTACCAGGAGATTTGTGGAGGAACCTTATTTTGAATACATTATTGATGAGGACCTTTGTGACGGATGTGGCAAATGCGTAAAAGGATGTATTGATTTCGGGAACGGATCACTGTATCTACAGATAAATCAGGATCTGTGTGATGATTGCAACGATTGTCTTATTGCCAGGAAATGTCCATCCAATGCGATATCACGTGTTCCGGTAAGCCGGCAATATATACCAAAGGAAGATGGGCCACAGATACTTGAACAATAATCTCTAACCGGGACCTATACTACTGAGCATGATAAAAAAACTGCTGCCTTATATTATTATTCTGATACTTCTCAGCTGGCATTTTGTCCTGTTTGCTCAGGACAGGTTTCCAAGGCCGGAATTTGAATCGGGATATGTATATCCTGAACATCAGGTACCTTTACAGCGATCCCATATCTGGGAATATATTGATACTGTTGTTTTAATAGTTGCATTGTCTGTAACAGCCTGGCTGGCAATAAAGAAAAGATCGAGACAGGGACTTATATGGATGTCTGTTTTTTCGCTTGCCTATTTCGGTTTTTACAGGGAAGGTTGTATATGTTCAGTAGGATCTGTTCAGAATGTAGCACTTGCTTTATTTAACGGCAGTTATTCAATTCCTCTTACAGCGCTTCTTTTCTTTCTGATTCCTTTAATATTTGCATTATTTTTTGGTAGGGTGTTTTGTGCAGGTGTTTGTCCGCTGGGTGCCATACAGGAACTGACTGGATTCAGTCCGGTTAAATTGCCCCGGGCAGTTGAATCGGTAATGGCAGCCGTCCCCTTCATATATCTTGCAGTTGCGGTATTATTTGCAGCCATGGAGAGCCAGTTTATAATTTGCCGCTATGATCCATTTGTTGGGATATTCCGGCTTGATGCACCTTATACCATGCTCGTCTTTGGAGCTTTACTGCTGGTTTCCGGGATATTCATAAACAGACCATACTGCAGATACCTTTGTCCCTATGGAGTTCTGTTGAATATTTTTTCCCGTTTTTCGCGAAGACATCTTACGATCACCCCTGCAGAATGTACGAACTGCCGTTTGTGTGAAAATGTCTGCCCGTATGACGCCATACTTCCCTCGGATGTTGTTATGCCTGTAAAAGAGCCTGAGAATACCAGAAAAAGGTTTTTAATATACCTGGTTTTGGTCCCTGTATTTGCGGCAGCCGGTGCACTTGTTTTCTATAATCTTGGACCTGCACTGGCAGGTATAAGACAGGAAGTACGTCTTGCACGTGAGATAAGGCTTGAATCAGAATCCGGCATTGAAGCAATAGATCGGAAGAGCACACGTCTG
>CAYQZL010000011.1:0-2695 GCA_964421975.1 uncultured Rikenellaceae bacterium | reverse complement strand
CAAGGAAGCAGGAAAGACAGAAGATGAGCTGTTTACGGAAGAATTGATCATAATTGACAGGTTCAGAAAAGCTTCTCCGTGGGCCGGTGCATTTTTGGGCTTGTCACTTGGCATAAGCCTCGTTGCTCTGACAATAAGAACCAGCAGAAGCGATTATGTTCCCCATAAAGGTAAATGTTACAGCTGTGGCAGATGCTTTAAATATTGTCCTGTTGAAGTAAGTAAAAAGAGTTAAAAATGAAGCTTACAGAAAAAGATATCAGTGTTCTTAAAAAAACCAGCTTAATTGCCGGTATTTTCACGATTGTTGTAGCTTTCACAATGATATTCAGTTGGTTTCAGCTTAAGACAATCAATCCGCTTGACAATCCCGCCCTGATTGAAATTAAGGAACAATATGATAATGATCCGGATAATGCCGGGAAAGCCGAACAGGTACGTGCCATGGACCTTATGGCCCGAAAAGCCTATTTTGCTTCCAGAAGGCAGGTTGAAACAGGTTCATATCTTCTGCTGGCCGGTGCCATAGTCTTCTTTTTATGTCAGCATCTTATTTCCGGAAATGAAAAGATACTGCCTGATATTCCGGGTCCTAAACCTGATGAGATTACAGGACGGAAAAAGAGGATAAATTACATGCTTGCTTCGGTGTCGGTAATAACGGTCCTGGCGATCGTATCATCTTTCTTATTAAGGAATAATCTGCCTGATCTTGCTCAGAAAAAAACAGGAAGAAAAGCAGAACGAGCAACCAGATCAACAGCACACGCGGGCAGTTTCAATCCGGATGGAACCAATTATCCTTTTTTCAGGGGTCAGGACAGCCGTGGAATTGCCGGTGGGAAAGGTTATCCGACAAATTGGAACGGAGAGGAAGGTAATAACATTAAATGGAAATTACAGATACCTAAAGATGGTAAGAGTTCTCCGGTTATCTGGGGAAACAGGTTATTTGTGACCGGAGCGGAGAATATGCAATGTGAAGTTTATTGTATTGACAAGAATACGGGAGAGATTTTGTGGAATGCATCTGCATCCGGGATAGAGGGAGAACCATCTGTCATACCGGAAATGGATCATGATGCAGGAATGGCTGTATCATCAGCAGCAGTGAATGCCGATGCCGTTTGTGCAATATTTGCCAACGGAAATCTGATATGCCTTGATCACGATGGTAAAAGAAAATGGGCAGTTAATCTTGAAACACCTGAAAATATCTATGGATATTCATGTTCACTGATTATTTATGGCGATCTTCTTCTTGTACAGTATGATTCTAATGAAAAAGTTTCCCTTATGGGATTTGAAATAGCTACAGGAAATCTTAAATGGGAAACCTTACGTCGCGGAAGAGCAGCCTGGTCATCGCCTGTGATAGGTATTTTTAATGGAAAGCCTCAGGTTATAATAAATGGAAATCCTTATGTAAGCGGATTTGATCCTGTAAGCGGAGAAGAATTGTGGGCCGTTGAGTGTATGACAGGAGATGTTGCACCTTCTCCTGCAGTTAACAGTACAATGACTTATGCTGTAACTGATTATGCAATGCTTGCAGCAATAAGGCCGGGAGCAGGAGCATCAATATTGTGGTCTGATAATATGTTCACGCCCGATGTATCAAGCCCGGTTGCAACTGATGAACTTTTATTCCTGTCAACAGGCAGCGGTGATGTAGCATGTTATGATGCAATGAAAGGAGATACATTATGGACACATTATTTCATGGATCAGTTTTATGCATCTCCGATAATTGCTGATGAAAAAGTGTGGTTCCTCAACAGAAGCGGCATTATGCATATAGTAAAAGCAAGCTCCGAATATGAGCTGATAGCTGAATCATCACTCGGGGAGGCCGCTGACTGTACTCCGGCTTTTTCTGACAGATGTATCTATATACGTGGAAGACAAAACTTATACTGCATATCTGAAAATTGAGAAAAGAGACAGAAAATATTGAAGAAATGAGCTGTAACTGCCATCCGGCGAATAATACTGACATCACTTCTGTCGTCGAAGAAGTAGTACGTAAGACCGGAAGGGAAAAGGATAAAGTTATACTCATACTTCAGGAGGTTCAGAAAAAGTTAAACTTTCTTCCCTCCGAAGCTCTTAAGCATATTTGTACGATAACTGATATAACACCCGGACAAATATCAGGTGTTTCAACATTTTATAGTCAGTTCCGTCATATTCCTGCAGGAAAACATACGGTAAAGATATGTTCCGGCACTGCCTGCCATGTCAAAGGATCACAGCTTATATCCGATTCATTCAGAAGGGTTCTTAAGATAGATGAAACGCGAAGCACTTCTCCTGATGACCTTTTCTCAATAGAAGAGGTTGCCTGTCTGGGTTGTTGTACTCTGGCACCAGTAGTTCAGATAGATGGCAAGACTTATGGTCATGTAAAACCGACACAGGCAGAAGAGATCCTGAAAGATTTTCTTTCTACGAGGGAAAAAAACCTTACAGAAGAGAGAAAGACCACTGAGGACGTTTATGATGCCGAAGTGAGAATTGGTCTGGGCTCATGCTGTGTTGCAGGTGGAAGCAGGGATGTGCTTTCCAGATTAATTGAAATAAAGGATGGGTATGATCTTAATATTAAACTCAAACCTGTTGGTTGTGTAGGTGTATGCAATCAGACTCCGCTTCTTGAGATAGTGACCGGAAATGATGTTCATTCAAGATATAC
>CAYQZL010000010.1:5090-44928 GCA_964421975.1 uncultured Rikenellaceae bacterium | reverse complement strand
ATAATGAGCGGTGACTGGAGTTCAGACGTGTGCTCTTCCGATCTCCTCCTGAAGAAAATTTCTGATCTGGGATAGAGCACAGGGCGCAGGGCACAGAGCGAAGAATGAAGAGCAGGGGGCTAAATTACCGGATTTAATTACCGGCAATATGTTTTATCAATCCCCTGAAAATAAAAGCATGAAAAGGGAGAACGCTATACCAGTATATTCTTCCCCATATCTTCTCAAATGCCTCCCTTACAGCCTCTTCGTAACTGATTGGTTCAACCGAAAGTAATTCTTTCAGGTCTTTCTCTTTACAGATTACTTCATGGCCGTTACCCAATAGTACCGGCAGCAGCCTTTTTGCAATATAACCGGTCGCTCCGGTGAGAAGGATTCTCATAAATTCATTTTTTTTGTGAATTTCTGAAAAATATTTTGTTTATTTTCAGGGCATTATAATTATCATTTTTATGCGATTGTATAAACCTGAAGTCTTTCAGGGCAATTTAAGAAGAAAAAACTATTTTGAAGGTTGGTATTTCAAGCAGGTTAGCGCTGATCTGGCCAATACTGTTGCCATTATTCCGGGAATTTCAATTGTGAAAAACGATCCACATTCATTCATTCAGGTTATGAATGGATCAACAGGTTATACAGATTATGTCAGATATCCTCTTGATGCATTCCGGTGGAAAACAAAAGAATTTGATATTACGGTTGGGTCATCGGCATTCAGTCGCAGCGGAATTACACTTGACATTAAGTCTGATAAAACAAACCTTCAGGGGAAGATTGATTTCAGGAATGTTGTTCCTTATCCCGGCAGTATATATTCACCCGGAATAATGGGATGGTATTCATATGTTCCCTTCATGGAGTGTAATCATGGGATAGTATCGGTAAATCATGATCTTTCGGGCAGGATTTCACTTAATAATAATGTCATAAGCTTCGACGGAGGGAAAGGGTATACGGAAAAGGACTGGGGTGTCTCATTTCCTGAAGCCTGGATCTGGGTGCAGAGTAATAATTTCAGTATACATGACACTTCATTCATGCTTTCAATTGCCAAGATCCCATGGATGGGAAGGTTCTTTATCGGATTGATCTCGTTCCTGTATTTCAATAAACAATTCTACATGTTCAGCACATACAATAAATCAACCTTTTCAGAAATTCAGAATAATCTGGATTCTCTTCATATTACTCTTACAAATAAAACTCACAGACTGAAGATAAATGTCATCAAAAACTCATTTTGCGATCTCAAAGCACCTGTTTCCGGGGAAATGTCGAGAAGAATAAAAGAAAGTATTGATTCAGAACTTCATTTGCAATTGTCTGACCGGCATAATAATCTGAAATATGAAGATAAAGGAAAGAATGTTGGTCTTGAGATCATCAGGGAGATATTTGATTATATTTAAACTTCTCCTGCGCTGATTTGCTTAAACTCCTTCATTTTTAATTCATCCTTTTGTTTTCTTTAAAAAATAAAAAAATTCTGCAGCGTTTGAATTGTTTTCAGCGTATCAGTTTATGTATTATACCGGAAAGTAGAATTTATAAGCATATAATAGTATGAAGAACAATGCAATATTATTTTTAACGGGTCTGGCTGCTGTTATTATTGCCGGTTCTTGTTCAAAGACAGGAAATAATGGACCCGATCTGACACCGAAAAGCATTACACTTACTGCAGAAGCACCACAGGCAATAGAGAGCAGTAATGAATTCGGCATAGAACTTTTTACAAAGGTTGCCGAAGAAGAAAACAAGAACCTGATGCTTTCTCCCCTCAGTGCCAGCACGGCGCTTACAATGCTGCTTAACGGCTGTGGTGGTGATACCTACACTCAATTGCAGAATACACTCAACTATCCTTCCGGAATGACTATCGGCGATATCAATGAAGCTTATAAAAGCCTTGTTAACCAGTTGCTGGAGGCTGATCCGAAGGTAAAGCTGGCACTGGCAAATGCAATATTTTACCGGAACGGATTCAGTGTCAAGGCTCCATTTCTTTCGACTATGAGTAATGACTACGAGTCGACGGTTGACGATCTGGATTTTGCAAACCCGTCAGCACTTATAACAATCAATAAATGGGCAAACGACAATACCAATGGCAAAATCCCTACGGTGTTAGGTGAAATCGACGGCGATGCTGTAATGTTTATAATGAATGCACTCTATTTCAATGGAGACTGGAGTTATCAGTTTGATAAATCGCTTACACAGGAGCGGCCTTTTTATCCGGACAATGGTAATGCGATAAATGTTAGTACAATGAACAGCGAAGTGGGATCGAAGGTTACCGGAGGAAATGGTTACAAGGCAATCGAGATGCCTTATGGCCGTACCAACTTCACAATGGTGGTGATAGTACCGGATGAAACGCTGAGTGAATTTTATCCTTTATTCACACACGAATTATGGGGCCAGCTTACAGCAAATCTCGACGGGATGGCCGAATTCGGCAAAACAATAGTTTTCATGCCAAAGTTTAAGTTCTCATATGAGAAATTTCTTAATGACCAGTTGATGAGCATGGGAATGGTTGATGCATTCATAGATGGTCTGGCAGATCTTTCAGGAATTTCCAATAATTCGATCTATGTCAACTTTGTAAAACAGAACACTTTTATTGAGGTTGATGAAGAGGGAACGGAAGCGGCAGCTGTAACGACAATCGGTATTTATGAAAAGGTCAGTATGCCTCCTCAACCAAAACAGTTCGTTATTGACAAGCCGTTCATCTTTGCAATACGTGAGAGGACAACAAATACACTGCTCTTTACAGGTCAGGTAGTGAATCCGCAGGAATAAGGCGAAGAGCAAAGGGCGAAGGACAAAGGGCAAAGGGCGAAAAGAAGAGAGCTCGGGGCGAGGAGCAGAGAGCTGAGAGCAGAGAGCTGAGAGCGAAGAGTGGAGAGCAAAGCTAAAGGTGAAGCAGTAAGTAATACTATTTTATCTCAATTATTTTACCGACACCTGTTTCGATAAAATCAGTACCATATTCTTTTTTAAAAGCTTTTATAGCCGGTACTCCGGTGCAATGTGTTGGTGCAACCTTTTTTATTCCCAGT
Source organism: uncultured Rikenellaceae bacterium (assembly GCA_964421975.1). Lineage (GTDB taxonomy): Bacteria > Bacteroidota > Bacteroidia > Bacteroidales > VadinHA17 > LD21. Next base: position 41,854 of record CAYQZL010000010.1, on the reverse strand, counting down.
TCCCTGAATTCCTTAACCACCTCCGGAGAAGGATTGTGGAATCCTCCAATGACAAGATAAATATCTTCCCGGGTAAAGAACTCCCTGGCTTTCTTAATCATATTTGTTATACCGGGATGAGCGCAACCGGTTATTATGATTAATCCCTTATTTGAATTTATGATAAGAGCCTGCTCGATCAATGGTCCTGATACTTCACCGGTAGAATAAATGAAATCTGAAATCTTTGCCGGAGAACCGGAGACATTTTCAAATTCAGATCCTTTCCCGGAAATCATGCTCCTGAAGGATTCCGGAAAAGATGAAGGGATGAAGACCGTGACATTCTTATTTTTATCCAGAAATCCTTCAAGCCCCCCTGTATGATCTGCATGTATATGAGAAATAATTACTTTACTGATTGATCCCGGATCAATATTCATTTCATGCATATTCTGGAGAAGGATTTTTGAATTTCCTCCGGTATCAAATAAAATTACTTCATCGGGAGTTTTTATAATACAGCTGAATCCCCAGGCGGTTTTTAATTCAGGTTTAAAAAGGAAATTGTCAAAAACCGTTATAAGGCTTACCTCAGGTTTTGTTTCCTGTAAAGGATTGAAAGCTGTCTGTTGTTTTTCTGCTTTATCACTCTGAGATAAAAGCATATTACCTGTTACCGGCTGATACAGTATTACTGTTAATGCGGTGATTAAGATTTTCAGGTTCATTTGATCGTGATTTATTATTTGTTGCGGTTATGTTGATTTATGTGATAAGCTAATAACAAAGATAAGTCTTTATAAGTGAATGCGTTTTACGTTAATCTGTTTAATTAATTGAGATTCATAATTTACTGTATTCCTTTGTGTTACTTAGTGATCCCTTAGTGATACTTTGTGGTTTAAACATCTTTGACCCTGACTTGCGGCAGACAGGCACAACGGACATGAAGTATTCATTCCATAATTTTCCTTTGAAAACAAAAAAAATTCTGCAGCGTTTCAGACATTCCCTGCGTATCAGTTCTGTGTAATAAACCGATTATATAATTTTTAAACAGATAATCTTATGAAGAACAATGTATTAATACTTATAGCGGGTCTGGCTGTTGTTATTCATGCAACTTCATGTTCAAAGAATGACAATCCTGAGCAGGACCTTACACCAAAGGCTATCACACTTAGTGCAGAAGCGCCACAGGCAATAGAGAGCAGTAATGAATTCGGCATAGAGCTTTTCACCAAAGTTGCTGAAGAGGAAAACAAGAACCTTATGCTTTCTCCTCTCAGTGCAAGCACTGCCCTCACAATGCTCCTGAACGGTTGCGGTGGAGATACCTATACCCAGTTGCAGGGAACACTGAATTACCCTTCCGGAATGTCCATCAGCGATATCAATGAAGCTTATAAAGGCCTTGTTGACCAGTTGCTGAAAGCAGATCCGAAGGTGAAGCTCGCTCTTGCAAATGCAATTTTTTATCGAAACGGATTCAGTGTCAAAGCGCCATTCCTTACAACGATGAAAAATGATTATAAGGCCACGGTTGACGATCTCGACTTTAATGCCCCGTCAGCTCTCACAACAATAAATAAATGGGCTAACGACAATACCAACAGTAAAATACCCAAAGTTCTCGATAAAATCGACCCTGATGCAGTCATGTTTATCATGAATGCCCTGTATTTCAATGGCGACTGGAGCTATCAGTTTGATAAGTCTTTGACAGATGAGCTCCCTTTTTATCCCGATGGTGGCGGTACTGTAAATGTCAGTACAATGAACGGAGAGGTTGGCTCAAAGGTTGTATACAGGAATGACTATAAAGCCATTGAGATGCCTTATGGCCGGACCAATTTTACAATGATTGTGATAGTCCCGCAGGGATCCCTAAGCTCCTTTAACACTTCTTTCACACATCAGTCGTGGAGCCAGCTTACTGCGGAACTCGATGGTAAAGCTGAATTCGGTAAGATGATAGTTTTTATGCCGAAGTTCAAATTCAGTTATGAGAAATTTCTGAATGACCAGTTGAAGAGCATGGGAATGGTTTATGCATTCATCCCGTACCAGGCAGATCTTTCAGGGATATCCAACAATTCGATTTATGTCAGCTTTGTGAAGCAAAATACGTTTGTTGAGGTTGATGAAGAGGGTACAGAAGCTGCTGCTGTTACAACAATAGGTGTTTACAACACGAGTTTCCCACCACAACCACAGCAATTCATTATCGACAAGTCGTTCATCTTCGCTATACGCGAAAGAACAACAAATACACTGCTCTTCATCGGGCAGGTAGTGAATCCGCTTTAATAAGGCGGAGGGCAAAGGGCAAAGAGCGGAGGGCTGGGAGCCGGGAGCATACCGCCGCACACCGCACGCCGCACACCGCATACCGCACACCGCATACCGTAAACCAATAATTTGAAAAAAACATATCATAAACCTAATTACTGAATATGAGACAACTAATTAAATCATCAATGTGCCTGCTAATACTGACAGCATCTCTGTCAGGCTGTATGGACAAGACTGTGGAACGGATCACCTACAAGGCAAATGTTCCCGTGTACATGGAATTCAATGAATTCCGGAGCAGCTTTAGTATTAGTGAACCGAGGGATGTATCCTACCCCGGCAAGATCTATTTCAAGGATAATTTTCTGTTTGTTAATGAGATAGGAAAAGGCATTCATGTCATTGACGACGCAAATCCGTCAAATCCCAGGAAAGTCGGTTTTTATGAAATCGTTGGTAATGTGGACATGGCAATCAGGGGAAATATCCTTTTTGCCGACAGCTATATTGACCTTGTTGCAATCGATATTTCCAAAATTGATAAACCGGTTGAGATCAACAGGATTGAGAATGTTTTTCCTGAAATTGTACCTGAAGGGGACAGGTGGTACCCTTATGCTATGGTAGATAAATCTAAAGGTGTTATTGTTGATTGGAAAGTGAAGACTATTACCGAAGATGTTGAACCCGGTAACAACTGGGGTGGCTGGATCTACAGGGAGAAGATGACATTTCTGGCAGCCTCCGATGGCGCCGCAAACTGGTCTGCCGGAGCAGGTACTGCCGGTTCAATGGCCCGTTTCATGCTGAATGACAAGTATCTCCATCTGATTGCTCATCCATGGATGCTGAAGACTGTTGATGTTGAAAAAGCTGAGAAGATGAGTATTGTGGACAGTATAAACGTTTCCCGTAATATGGAAACCCTTTTCCTGCTTGGCGGGAAAATGTTTGTAGGCACAACTACCGGCATGCTGATTTATGACGTTACAGATGCGACAAAGCCCAGACAAATTTCACATTATGATCACATTACAGCTTGCGATCCGGTTGTTGCCGATGAAAACTATGCATATGTAACACTTCGTACGGGGACAAGGTGTTCCAACGGGCAAAACCTGCTGGAGGTTATAGATATATCATCAATTACAAATCCTTACCTTGTTAAATCATATCCGATGTATAATCCTCATGGACTCGGGATTGACGGTAATCTCCTTTTCATCTGTGACGGTTCAGCCGGACTGAAAATATATGACAGATCAGATCCGCTAAACATCATTAACAAAAAGCTGGCACATTATCCCGATTTCTTTACCTATGATGTCATACCCATGGATGGTATTCTCATGCTTGTGGGAGAAGATGGAATATACCAGTATAATTATTCCAACCCGGCAAACATTATTCAGATAAGTCACATTCCTATAACCGGAGGGAAAAAATAAAATATGAACAGAAAAAGGATCTCCACTGCAATAGTCTTTGTGGCTTTAACTATCACTTTATCTGCACAGGAATACGGGAAAAGGACAGTTGTGCTTAATGGTGGTTCCCGCTTAACGGGTACCATCCTGGCTGACTCTTCAGATTATCTGAAGCTTCGGATTACAACCCCACAGGTTATTACGCTGAAAAAATCAGAGGTATTATTCACAACAAAGGCACAGGATATTGAAAGACCATCTTTTGACGGGCATGGATATTCGATAAGGATCTCCGCTTCGGCACTTGCAGGACGAAACGATGAGGGGAATATTGGGAACATGAGCTTCCATTTATCCAACGGCTACCGGTTCCGGAACGGAATAAGTGTTGGTTTCGGAACCGGGCTGGAAGAACTTGACGTTGCCGTTATGCCTGTTTATGCCGACCTGAGATATCATCCGTTAAAAACGCGTTTGTCGCCGTTTTTGTGGATAAAAAGCGGCTGGTCATTCACCTTTGGAGATCTGGATGACGGACAATATTATTACTATGGATCTTTTCCCGAATCAAGGGGAGGAGTCATGTTCAATACAGGAACTGGAATAGAACTTGCCTCATGGAGAAGAAATGCGGTAAATATAGGTATAGGTTACCGCTATCAGAAGATAACCTACAAACATTCTCAGAACTGGGGTGAATCAGTAGTTAATGAAGTTGTTACCTGTTTTAACCGGGTTGAATTACAGTTCGGTTTTATATTCAGGTAAAACATAAATATGGATAATTCAGTCATAAAACCATCCAAATTAAGTTATTTTGATGAAGCTTAATCTGGATGTTAAAAATGAGAAGGAGTGAGGAAGATGAAGGGTCATTATCAGACCTGGAGCTTATCAGGCGTTGTTCGGAAGGGGAGCCCCGCGCACAGGAGCTTCTCTACAGACGCTACTTCTCATTTGCCATGTCGGTATGTGCAAGATACACGAGAGACCAGTACGAGGCTATGGAGATCGTTAATGACAGTTATATGAAGGTGCTGGACAACATAGCGGAATTCGACAGTTTGAGATCATTCAAATCATGGTATGGCAGGATCCTGGTCAATTCAGCTATTGATAATTATCGCAGGAATGCAAAGTTCTTATCACATCAGTCAATAGGCGATCTGGAAACCATACAGGAACAGGAACCTGAGATAAGCGCAGAATTGTCGGCAAATGAGATACTCTCCCTCTTCAACCGGCTGCCCGATAATTACAGGGTAACTTTCAACCTGTATGAGATCGAGGGATATTCCCACGAGGAAATAGGGCAGATGCTTGATATAAGCACATCAACATCAAGATCAAATCTTTCCCGGGCAAAGAAAATGCTCCGGGATCTGTATAAAAAGAATTTCAACCCTGATAATAGGAGTGATGAAGCAGTTTGACGACATATTCAGGGAAAATGTAAAAAAAGCTTTCAGCAGCTACAATGCTGATCACCTTGCCGATGAAGGATGGAATTCCTTTGCCGGCCGGAAACAGAGCCGGCGAAGGCGCTCAGCAATTATTCCGCTTTGGGCAAGGGCAGCTTCAGTTGCTGTTTTAATTGGCCTGGGTGTATTCATTGCTTTAAAGATATCCACAAGACCGGTTGCAAAGGAAGTCGTGTCCGTGGCAGAATCTTCTGTAAAGAAAGAGGAAGCACCGGTTACACCATACGATACCGGGAAAGATGTTACTCCTCCTGTTCCTGTATCAGCTGAAAAAACTGCCGATGAGGAGAAGAAAACTGAGAAGAAAATAGCTGAAAAACAGGAAATCTATCGTCGGGAAGATCCGTTGACGAAGCAGATCTCTCTGAACAATGAAACCGAATTAATTCCTGAAGCGGAAGAGAAGCGGTTCATTTCACCGCATAACATAACTGTTCTTATCCCTTCCGGGATCCTGAATGATTTAAACAATGAAATAATACATGAAGAACTTATATCAGCAGAGATCATATCTGAGGATCTGAAACAAACTGAGCGAAATATTGATATGGAAAAACCTTTCAGAGAGAGGACTCTGATGGCAGGTTTGTCAGGATTGATCGCACAGGGTAGCGGGAACATTTCTCCGGCCTCAGGATTATCTGTGGGATTTTATCTTGACCAGAAACTTACAAAAAAGATATCAGTACGCCCCGGGCTGGCACTGGCCATGCAGTCATTCGGACTTGAAAACGGGAATCATCAGAACATATACGCAGATTTCATATCGCTTAGTGACGGAACAAACGGAATTCCTTATTCATATGAGGGCCAGATGAATATGTTGGCAATGGAGCTGCCTCTGAATTTTGTTTTCAGGATAATTGACAGGAAACGTTCAGGATTTTATGTTTCCGCCGGCGCTTCGACCCTAATCTATCTCAGCCAGCAATTCACTGCAGATCTGGTTAATGAATATACAAAAGTTAGCTACAATAACATGTCCGGCACATATTCGACGGAAAGACATTATTCAACAGTCGAAGTCGAAAAAGAATACGGAGCATTCAGCGGAACCGACTTTCTGGGTCTCGCCAACCTGTCGGCCGGTTATTCTTTCCCATACAGTAAAACCGGCACTATGCTGATTGAACCATTTATACAATTGCCCGTTAACAACCTCACCAGTCTGGATGTCAGGATAAGATACGCCGGAGTCTCAATGAAACTTAAGTTCGGAAAACAGGATCAGGAAAAATAACCAGACTTTTCTCAAAAAACTGTCCTGCTGAACAGTATTAAAAAATATCACGGAAATCGGATTCTTTTTATCAAATCCTATTAAGAGAATGGGTTCTATTTAGGACTCATTACCTGGAACAATAACCAGGAAACACCAAGGGTGAAGACGATATTGAATCCCTGGGCGATCAGGAAACTGTAAAAGGGTTTTTTGCTGTCCATATGTTTGAAATCGGCAAAGCGTGTTTCCAGTCCTATACTGATAAATGCCAGGTTAAACCAGAATCCGCTGAACGCTTTCATCACCTTGCCGGAGGATTTGGCAGTTTCGGGGCTAAGGATAAAGGAAAATATAAGAGAAGCCAGAATGAATCCCAGAACGAACTTCGGGAATCGTTCCCATATTATACTGACAGGAACATGTTTTCCTTTCTGATCTTTTTCTTTTGTCCGGTATGCCCAGAATATTGAAATGACGAATGCTGCAAGTCCGAGAAGAACATTCTGGGAAAATTTGACAATTGTGGCATACTTTAGTCCTGCTTCTCCTGTAATGGTCCCTGCTGCAACCACCGCTCCGGTAGTATCTATTGTGCCTCCGAGCCATGCTCCCGTAACAATATCAGAAAGTCCCATCCACCTGGCAATGACAGGAAGAAATATCATCATCGGGATTGCAACTATCAGAACAAGAGAGATAATAAATGAGAGTTTTTTCTTATCCCCGTTAATGGCTCCTGCAGTCGCAATTGCCGCAGATACACCACATATTGAGACTGCACTCGCCAGCATTGTCGAAAATTCATCATCGACTTTCATTTTCCGCGAGATCCAGAATGCGAAATACCATACTGTAATGACTACAATAACCGCCTGAATAAGCCCGAATGAACCTGCAGTAAGTATGTCTTTGAAAAGTATTGTTGCGCCAAGAAGGATAAGGCCTATCTTGACATATAGTTCAGTCTGAACACCCGGCCGGATCCAGTCCGGCAGCCTGAAAACATTTCCGATAACTAATCCAAGCAACAAAGAAAAAAGGACAGTCTCAAGTCCAAGATTTTTAAACCCCGAATATGACGAAAGGAATTGTGCAACAATTGCAAGAAAAAAAACTGACAGAAAACCGCTGAAGAATTTTTTCAGAGAATCACCGCTCAGAAACATTCCCAGTGCAGAGAAAATACCGAAGATCAGGAAAGTAAACATGGTGGCGATTCCCAGTTTACCGTCAAATAATGCAGTGATACCTCTTAAATCACCCCATCCCGCTTTATCTCCGAATGAAGGTATGGCAACTGAATACCCTGTGGCAATTACAAAAATAATCAGCATAAATCCGATTACTACGGATGCCCAGTCCTGCCCGATCCTGAGCTTAAGTGCAGTTTCATTTTTTTTACTTTCAGCCATTATCCGGTTTTTTTATTCATATTTGATTTGCCCACAAAGATCAAATCTGTTATAAACTTTTCATTGGGCATAAAAACGTATTTTTTTATACGCTTTTCATGAATAAGCTGTCCTGTGCTATGTTTTTAATATGCACAATATCAGCTAATTATATACTGATCTGTCATATTTTCCGTTCTTCTGTATAATTCTCCCCTTCATTGGCCATGGCATCAGCGAAATAATCTTTATTTAATTTAACCCCGGAATTAAAGGGTATCGCTTAGCATTTTATACCCGCTGTTAAAAACTAAAAAAATGTATATGAAGAACCGACAACCTTTCCGGCTTTTAATTTCGGATATTTCAGCAGTTAAGCTCATGCTCATATTCATGGTGATCACCGGATCATCAGTTATAAATGATCTGAGAGGACAGGTAGCAGAAGCCTTTAAACCCGGAGGTAAGCCTGAAGCCAGGATCTTTACAAGTTTAGGTACAACTTTTAGCAATGGTGAAAATCATAATAAGTTTGATCTGACACGTGCTTATCTTGGATACGGTTACAATTTCTCACAAAGATTATCAGCACGGATAGTGTATGATGTGGCAGATCCTTCTGCCGGCAAACTGAAATTTACCGGTATGCTGAAATTTGCCTTGCTGAAATACCAGACAGACAGGTGGACTATTACAGGGGGTATGATACCATTGCCTGAGTATGATTATGGAGATAAAAAATGGGGTTATCGTTATGTTTTTAAACCATCTCATGATGAATATGGATTTGGTACTTCTGCCGATCTTGGTTTAAGTGCCGCATATAAAATAAATTCATGGATGTCAGCCGATATGACTATAATGAATGGGGAGGGATATAAGCTTACCGAAGCTGATTCGACGTTTAAGACAGCAGCCGGTATCACACTTTTACCTTTGAAAAACCTTTCACTGAGAGGATATTATGATATTATGACCGGTAGTGGAATAAACCAGCATACGACAGAAATAATTGCGTCATATGAGAGTAAACAGTTCACACTTTCAATGGCATATAATTACAGGAAAAATCAAAACCTCGAAGAAGGACGTGATTATCAGGGCATATCCTTTAATGGAACTGTCACATTAAGTGAAAAGATGAGGTTATTTGGGAGATACGACTATGTGACTTCTACTATTGCCGGGAACGGCCATGAGTCATGGAACCAGAACAAGGACGGCCGGCTTTTTATCGCAGGTTTGGAGTTTGCGCTGGCTCCCGGTGTGAATATTTCACCAAACTATCAGGGATGGAATCCTGCCGGACCGGAGATGTCATTTATCTCCAGATTTTTATTATCACTTGATCTGAAACTCTGATCTGCATTGTAACTTATCCCTGGGAACAGCAGGAATAATGCCGTTAAATTCAGAAGACGGTTAATTATGTTTCAATAAAACAATATTGATTAAAACCATGTTCTGAAAATACTAAAATGGATTGTCCGGTAAAATCACAGAGCAATTTTAGTAAGTTCTATACCTTCGCTCTTGCCAAGATTTCTTGAATAAAGTTTGTCGGCAGGGTTATTCCAGTGTTCATGAACCCCTAAGCTTTTTGGCATGGGAGTACCGTCGCCATTTGGCTTGTAAATGATTCCGGAGGGCCATTTACCAGAATCGGCAGTCTGATGCAGATAATCATCAACACCCGAATCGCTTATAAATGGGACAGTATGTTCGGGATATGTGAATTCAGTTCTTAGAAAATCAAAGGCTACTGATTCTATTGCAACCGGATCAAGTGACAGTAATAGTGAAGAGCTCCAGTGAATATTGAACGGAGGCATCAGGAATTTGACCGGAATTCCGTTCCAGTCGGCTCCGGCCCATAATGCATCAAGTATGTAGAAAAGGTTCTTGTCCCCGGTGAATTTATTCCCCATGATGTCAACCAGGACCCTGTAATGTCCGTAACCCTTACGGTTGAGGTTCAGTCCGGGATGAAGATGTGCTGCACTGCGCCTCGCCTGTGTACCGAAATGATTTTTTGCACAGAGGGTGATACCGGCAATACCATGTCCCTTCATTACCGCAGGATTTATCAGATATTCGGCATCTTCGAGCACAGTATAGATCTTATCTGATCCTCCGTCGGTCATAACCGTTTTATTGTCTGAATAATAAATAAGATCCCTGCTGCTTTGAGTGCAAAGTATCCTTCCATGCGTGGAGCCAAAACTGGAAAGATAGTTAACCTTTGGGAACTCGGTAAAGTATTTAATATATTCATCCTGATATATATTCCTCATTGCATCTCCCACATATATATATTCCTGGGGCACTCCGGCAACATTAACCAGCTGTCTCAGTATTGAAAGCACTATGTGGGGTGAGGTTTCACTCGAAAGAGTTACAGGCCGGTCTTCACGTCTCCTGTACTCTGAATCCATACCTCCCGAAGCAGAAGTCCGGTTTAGCTTGATATATATCTTTTCTCCGTTTTTGTAAGGAACATTTCCTTTGCCACGTTTCTGATTGTGATATCTGAATATGGTATCCCAGGCATCTCTGTTATTTTTCTTTCCTGTCATTGAATACAATCCTGCTATCAGCATTTTATCAACGGCATCCTGATTTGTGTTCCTGTCCATGAACCAGGCATCATATTTCATTCCTGTCGCATCTGCCGGAACAGGTTTATTGATACAATCAGGATTTGTTGAAGAAGGATCCCACACCCAACTGACCCTGCCGGGGAATATTCCCTGTGCAATCCCGAAAGGTTTGTTGGGAGTATATACATCTTCGGGAAGAATATCAGGTAAATATGGATATTTATTCCCTGAAGGTCCTTTGACTTCAGGAAGAAGCCGGGAATATCCCTCAGCTCTTGCAACTGTAAGGATGAGACTCCATTGAACCGGGAAAAGGATCAAACCCTTAAGAGCTAAACGTCTGCTTATTTTATTTGTAACTAGTTTCTCAGACGGAGAAGATACTGTTTTATTTATGTCCGGATTATTCTTTTTCATCTTAAGCAATTTAATCTTGTATGAGCTATGGCGGAAAAATAATAAAAAGAACTTAATTATATATTAGTCAGCCATATGATAGTAATCATTTTTTATATTCTATTTAGCCCGGAGGTATTGCTTCGGCCACGATATTTCTTCTTTAAGTTCCTTCGCAGCGTTAAGCGGAAAGTAGGGATTCCTTAGCAGCTCTCTTCCGAGTATGATCAGATCGGCCCTTCCTTCCGTGAGAATATCTTCCGCCTGTTTGGTACTGGTGATCAGCCCTACTGCCCCTGTCAATATTCCTGTTTTTCTGATTGCCTCGGAAAATGGTACCTGATAACCGGGACCGAAAGGGATTATTGCATCATATACATTACCCCCTGAAGAACAGTCAATAAGGTCAACCTCATATCCTTTCAATACTTCAGCCAGCTTTACACTTTCTTCGGGGCTCCAACCGCCTTCAGTCCAGTCGGTTGATGATATTCTTACAAAAAGCGGATTTCCGGCAGGCCAGACTGATCTGACTGCACTTGTCACCTCCTGCAATAATCTGATCCGGTTTTCAAAGGATCCTCCATATTCATCTGTCCGGTTGTTACTTAATGGAGAAAGGAATTCCTGCAAAAGGTATCCGTGTGCGCTGTGGATCTCGATTATCCTGTGACCTGCGGCCAGAGATCTTTCTGCAGCAAGCCTGAATGCCTTTATAACTTCAGTTATTCCCTCTTTTGTAAGCGGCTGCGGATGTCTGTCCGAATCGAGAAATGGTAAATCGCCCGGAGCAACTGTCTGCCATCCGCCGTCTTTTTCACCGAGTTGTTTTCCCCCTTCCCATGGTACCGCACAGGATGCTTTTCTCCCGGCATGTGCCAGCTGTATACCGGCAACAGCACCCTGGTCGTTAATTAATCGTACTATTTTATTTAAATACGGAATATGTTCATCCTTCCATAATCCAAGATCGCCAGGAGTGATCCTTCCTTCAGGCAATACAGCTGTTGCTTCCTGGATTATCAAGGCACAACCTCCTGCAGCCCTGCTTCCATAATGTACAAGATGCCAGTCGTTTGCGAAACCATCCTTGGCTGAATACTGACACATGGGTGACATTGCTATCCGGTTACGCAGGGTAAGGTTCTTAATGGTTAATGGTGATAATAGTATTGACATTGTAATAATGAATTCAAGTTGCCGGATACATTTAACTTTACACAGATTGTTTGTCCTCTGCGGAATTTGATTTCACACTGATAATGCAGCGCCTATTGCCGTTGCATATTCCGCATCGGCAGGAAATTCAAAACTGATATTATATGCCTGGGAAATATGGTTAAGGATCTTCTGACCAATGGGATTATTGCTACCCTTACCGGTAACAACCACTGTATCGTTGTTTTTGCTTTTTGCTGCAAATACCGATACCATTCCTATTACCTGATAAGTAAGATTGATAATTCCCACGGCAAGGTCCTCCTTTGTCGCATTGTCACGCATCTTACCGAAGTTGGAAGCAGTGAATTCCTTATCAAGAAAACTTATATTGGTATCTGTAATATCCCCGATCATCAGGTCGACATTATGGATTATCCCTTTTGATGCATATTCCATTACGGTATCGAAATCGGTTGTGGCAAGCATTATTTTAGACAGACCGATGATGGTGCCACCTCCGACACCTGTACCTCCAAGGTGATTGATATTTTTACCGTTAACCTCTATTATAGCAGTTCCCGTTCCTATATTTGATATTATGATCCGGTCTTTTTTTGCAAGATATTTTCCACCGGTTCCTATAGCCGTCATTTCACCGATCCTGTTGGTCTTAATCCCAAACAGATTATCGGTGATCCTTGATGCACCGGCTCCTGTTATATTGATCTTCTCAATACTATCCAGCCTGAAATGATTTTCAACTATCAGTTTTCCAAATGCCCCGGTTGCCGAAGTTATTGCATCCATGGCCTTTGTCTTTATCCTGATTATTTCATTATCCGGCTTTATTGCAGCCACCTTTGTGGTGGTACTTCCGATATCTATTCCGATTACCATGACCAGCTGATATTAGTTTCGGTTAAATTTGTTTTAACTGTTTTTTCCCGGAATAAAAGTATTACAAAAAATCATTCAAACCTTTTAATTCCGGCATAATTATGGTTTCTCCGGATTCAGGGATAATGGAAATTTGACGGTACAGGAATCATCCTGATCGCGAATTTATGGAGAACTTTACTCATGGAGCTGATGCAGGAGGTTATAAAGTCAATAGGCTTAAAGATAATATCAATTCCTCAGAACGATTATTTTTGACAGAAATTTGACCGCTTGATATGAAAATTAACAAAAAGGGGCTTTATGAGATAATCTTTGAAGCCGACACAAAGGCAGGAAGGTTTTTTGATCTTTCACTGATAATCCTGATCCTTATAAGTATTCTGATAGTTATGCTGGACAGCATACCGTCTGTCCATAGCAGATATTCATTGCTTTTACGTATTTCAGAGTGGATCATTACACTGTTATTTTCAATCGAATATCTCCTGAGGATCTATGTTGTCAGAAAACCTTTAAGTTACATTCTTAGTTTTTATGGAATAATAGATCTGATGGCCATTCTGCCGGGTTTAATAGTTTTCGCTTTTCCGGGTGCCCAGAGCCTGCTGGTGATCAGGGCTGTCAGGCTTCTGAGGGTGTTCAGGATACTGAAGTTCAGCAGATATACTTCAGCCGGACGTACACTTATGAAAGCCTTATACCGGAGTCGTGAAAAGATCTTAATGTTCATCTCTGTTGTGATAACCCTGGTTGTGATCTTTGGAACTATAATCTATCTTGTTGAAGGGGAAAAGAATGGCTTTACAAGCATTCCAGTAAGCATATACTGGGCTGTTGTAACTCTTACTACAGTAGGTTATGGCGATCTTGCACCGGCAACAGGTCTGGGGCAGTTCCTCGCAAGTGTTGTAATGATCATGGGTTATGCAATTATCGCAGTGCCAACCGGCATTGTCACAACTGAAATGATCAGGTCTTCTGAAAAGAGCAACACTCAGGTTTGTTCGAACTGCATGTTCGACAGGCACGATAATGATGCTCTTTTCTGTAAAAAATGCGGAACGAAGCTTGATGTAAACGATGAGCTGTAAAGCTTATTTGCAGACTGCTACTTTAAAGACGCCGTTTCCCCTGAGTTCAGATGATTGAATTGTAAGTCCTGCTGAACCGGCAAACCAGCTGATACCGCCCCTCGACATGTAATTCATGAAATTCCGGTGATGGTCGCCCTTTACAATACTCTCTATTCCATAGGCAAATGACTTTGAAAAGCCGGAAGGAATAGGACAGTTATAATCAGCAATAATGACTTTCCGGGATATCCGCTTTATTTCCCTGAGTATTTTTATTGCCAGATCCTCTTTGAACTGATGGACTGCCATCGATGTAACTGCAATATCAAATTCACCATCAGGGTATGCTGATAAATGTGTTGCATCCTGTACTTTAAATGTCAGGTTACTTATACCTTTCTTCCTTGCCCTGTAATCTGCAAATTTTATAAGCTTTTCATCCAGATCAATCCCGGTAACATGGCCTGCTTTCACTGAAATAAAAATTGCCAGTTTCCCGGTTCCGCATGCAATATCAATTACATTGGATGACTCAGGTACCTTTTTAATAACCGATTCCCTGAGACCTGAAAGAAGAGGATCAATAAATACTGTGTATATTAGTGCATTAAGAGATAATTTCATTGATCGTGGATTATTCTGTACCCGGATGGAATTTAATACCTGTTTCCGGTATTAACAGGAGAAGTTTTTTAAAGCCCGATTACCTGGTCCTGCATTGAGATTTCCTTACACCTGTTATATCTTTCAGTGATCCCTGAAAATTCTTATATGTTTTTATGTAAACAGTTTTATTTGCTTCTTATCATTGTCAACACCATCTTGAACTTTTCAACCGCTTTAAGTGCGTGCGGCTGATTTGCCGGCATAATTATCGTTTCTCCGGCTTCAAGTATATTGGAATTACCGTTTATAATAATTTCAGCTTTGCCATCAACTATCTGTACAACAGCATCAAATGGTGATGTGTGTTCTGTCAGGCCCTCTCCTTTGTCAAATGACATCAGACTGATATTTCCTGTCTCTTTTTTAAGCACATGTTTGCTTACAACGGCTTTTTCGGCATAAGCAACAGAACCGCTGTAAGAGAATTTCTTCCCTTTGTCAAATTCATTATTTCCCATAATCTTCTTTTATTCATTGATCTCTTTCAGGATATCCTCAATGTCGGGAATGCAACTTCCGCATACAGTTCCTGCATCTGTTGCATCCTGTACCTCTTCAACTGTTTTTAATCCTTTTTCTTTAATCGCTTTTACAATTTCACTTTTCATTATGCCATTACAATTGCATATTTCAATGTCTTCCATATTTGTTTTCTTTTATAGACTAATACTATGAACAATAAAATGTTGATAAGGTTCATCCGGATTTTTTCAGAGCCGCATGTTATATGTCGTAAACTGTTATTTCAAGTTCAGAAACAGCTGTTTCCCCCGGTTGAAGGAACGGAAGTACATTCTCCTTTCTTAACAGATCCCTTGGTTTTGAATGAACATTGCCTGGTTCAATACCGAGAACATACTCTCCTGAAGCCATCATCTTCCACTGAGTCAGTTTTGACAGCTGATTAACATTAAAATTAATACTTACAGCTATTCCTGCTTCCCTGTTCATTACCGTAACTGAAGTGTCACCTTTCTCATTTCCTTTCGGAAGATGATAAAAGACCTGCTCATTGAATGATGGCTGTGGTTTTGAAAATGACTTTATTTCCTTCATTCCCTTTTCGGCTTCAGGATCGCGTGGAAGAGATTCAATTGTGTCAAATACAAGTTCTGTATGTTCTGATAGCAGGGGATAACCAAAATTCATGTGATAAAGCAAAGTAAAAGGTACAGTCTGATTTCCGAAATTGGTAACAGTATCCTTCAGATGGATTGAACTCTGTCCCAGCATTGACGATATCTCTCTTTCGATCCTCAATTTACCCCCGAATAATCTGCCTTCTTCCATATGGCCCTTTACTTTCAACATATAATCATTGTTTTCCCATCCCGAAAGATCAGAATATTGCTTTGCCGGTGTAGTTGAGATTCTTCCATGTAGTCCGAGGACTTCATTTCCGTCAGTGCATGGGGCTCCGAGCCACATCAGTCCGCATGTGGCAATTAATCCTCCGCTGAATGTATGGAGCCATCCCGGACCTTCCGGTTCAAAAAAAGACGGATGTGTTTCTCCGTTACAGGTGATGTAAACCAGGTTGCAGCCTTTGTATGAAGCCATTGAAATATCCATATTACGGTCGGGAAGTACGGTATAATTCAAACCGCTTCCGGTATTGAAATCCGTTGCCCTTAGTCCACGTGCCCATCCTTCGGTGAGGATGTAATGACGGCAAGCTCCCAGTTGTGTCAGATTGCCGATGTACTTTAAAGTTTCTGTTTTGTCCATTGCCAGCAGTTGTATTAATTGTCTGATTTTATGAATGGTTAAATTCTACATTAATAATTTGTATAATTTGTATAAAATATTTTATCAGTCCTGACTTGTTTATGATCCTCGGGAAACATAATGATATTTTTCACCCGGAGCCATTTGTATCCATGGCCAGGAGGGATCATTACCCAGTCTGGTATAATTAAGCCAGTATGGTTCGCGGTGATCGATAGTATGATTCAGTTCATTTTCATGACCCGGAATTATCAGCCTGGGACGAAAACCTCTGGCCAGTCTGTATTCAGGATAATATGACCATGAGTTTATCATCAGCACATCAATACTGTACTGGTCACCGATCTTATCAATCCAGTTAAGATCATCATTAAATGACTGGTCTCCCGTATGAGCGAAACAGTTTCCTTCAGGTGAGTACACAAGGTAAACGTTGTTAAGTATATTGGATCCCTGATGCCCCGGGCAGACCACTGTTTGCAGTTTTATCTTTTTAAGAGGAAGATTGATCTCCTGTATCTTATCAATTGTCCGCTCAGGATGGATTATACTGTTGTAAAGTGGCATTTGTTCCCACAGACCTGGGGGACTTATGACAGGTTTGTTCTGTTCAATGAATCTTGAGGCCACCCAGTTATCGGCATGATCACCATGATAATGGGTGATAAACAGGACGTCAACATGATCGATCAGTCTGTTTATCATTTCTTTGCTGAATGCAAAGTTTTCATTTCCCGGAATACCTCTCTGAATATCGAAGCCGATGGTTATGGTGGGAGTTTTAACAATGAAAGTATGATTATAAAGTTTCCAGATCATAGCACCGGAATTCACCTTAACAGTGCCGATCTCAATTATTGCGTTTTCGATCCTTTTCCTGTAAAATTCCTGAACGGCACTACGATGCTGGGCTTTTTCCTCATGCAGAACATTATCGATCATTATCAGGGCCATTTTCCGGGTTAGATTTTCCTGAAGTGAAGGAGGATTGGCTATTAAAGCCTCATTTACCAGATCGAGGGTTACCCTGGCCTGCTGATCCAGGAAACCATCAATATCTCCCCACCAGTCAGTTTTTTTATCCGGATCAAAAATTTCCTCTTTTTGTGGAAACAGATATGAGGTATTCAGAACCATTAAGAGGGTAATAACAATTTTTCTCATAATAAGATGGTTATTATCTGACATTTTCAGATGATTATTGAAATCGGATTCAATTCAGGAATTTATCCGGTATATCTTAACTAATGTGATCTTATTCCCCGGGGACATAACCATCCGACAGAGTTTTAAGGAATTCAACAATTGCCGCTTCTTCTTCGCTTGAAAGTCCCAGATTTCCCAGTTCATCCCTGTTCATATTTGCTGTAACTTCAGGTTTTGGCCAGCAGTTTATTCCCGGTTTCGGATCGGAAACTGCATCATCAGATGGCAGTACATCGCGGGTATTGTAGAAATGTATTATTTCGTCAAGGCTTTTAAAATATCCGTTATGTCCGTAACATTTGATAAATCCGGGAGACGGGCGTTTATCCACATTCCGGAGTGTCGGTACCTGGTGTTTTCCAAAATTTTCCTCAGCAAACATAGCATACTGGGGCATCTCTTTCAGGAAATCTGCCAGCCCCGGATCAATCCAGTTCATGCCATCTTTGTTAATGGCAGTATCCATCGAATACCATGGATTCTGTGGATTTTTAGGCAAGCCCAGATTGTCAAATGTAAAATCCGTGAATAATGGCGGTATCCCTTTTTTTACACTTTCCAGCAGATGGCAATTGGCGCACAATCCTTTTCCTTTGAACAATTCAAGCCCTTCCTGTTCCCTGGAAGTCAGCTTTGCTTTCCCCTTCAGATAATAATCATATTTCGAAGAGAACTCATTGACCTTATCGGAATTTTCAAAAGCGGCAATTGCAATTCCAATTATACCAAACTGGAGGTTGACATCATCACTGCTGCAGATATCCTTTTCATTCCAGATGTCAGCTCCGACCTTTCTGAAGAGTGATGCATAATCTGATCTGATGACTTTTTCAACAAGACTTTTTGCATCTGCCACATTTTGTTCGACTGGATTTAAGAAAGGTCCCTGGGCCTGGTCTGCAGCCGGATTTCCAAGCTTATACCCGGTAGCACGTCCATCCCAGAAATTGCCTCCGGCAAAGATTATCTTTCCATCCTCCCGTACAGAAGCATGAAATGCCGGACTCAGAGATGCGTAAGCTGAACTGTTCGGTTTGCGGTTGCCATATCTTTCATGCACCGCTCCCGAATAAACTCCACCGGTTTTATTTACCTGCTCATCCGGCCCTGTCCAGCCTACCTCCGGACCATGACATACAGCACATGACTGTCCTTCAGGAGCCGACAGATTTGTATCAAAGAAGAGTTTTTTGCCGAAAGCCTGTAAGTCTTTGTTATTCAGTAGATAACCAATATCAAGAATCGATGTACCATCGGTTTGTACTGAATCTTTGCATTTTGTGCAAAACAGGAATATAAGAATACCAGCAGAAATTATGATCAGGGTATAGAATTTTGATCTTTGCCTGTTCAATTTACTGCATCGTGAAACCTGAGAGTGCTGAGCATTATCATTTCTCAGCTTTTCTGATACAAATAACCTGCTTGGTTGTTCCATAATGTTACCGGGATTATCATGTTCTGGTTTAAATCTTATATCAAATTTAACAAATCTGAAATAATATCCGGGTAGTTTGTTACGAATAATTAAGTGAAGGGCATCAATTCAAAACAATTCCGGAGGATCAGGTTTTTTGTCTGCTGATCATGGCATTGACCGGCCTGAATTTTTTCAAAATGGAACAGGACTAAGATTCGGGATTTGCCCAATGGTTTCCGGGCAATTATTCGTCTTTCCGGCTAAATAATCTGCAAACCTTGTTATAGCAAAGGGTTTCCGGTTCACCTCTTTTCTGAAGTGAATTGGCAGATATATCTTTCCAGTCCAGTGGCCTTTTTGTAGTATAAAGATGGAAAAGGTCATTACACATCAGTGCATTGATATTATAGAAGTCAGACCGGGCAGGCTGCCGGTAGGATACAGGTTGTACATCCATGCCTGTCAGCAGGGCATAACGGGTTAGTCCGGTTTCGGCAAGACTGATTCCTGAAGGTACCGGCTGATCTGTCCAGGATGCATTGACCGTACGGAAATCATCAGATTTCGATTCGATCCATTTTCCTTCTTCCTTAAATGTCGCAACATATTCAGAAAAAATACTCATCGTCTCTACCCATTTTTCATCATTCTCGTAAAGCATGGTTATGGCTGTAAGCATTGCCCCTGCATCTGTCAGAAAGCTTTGTTTCTGAAGCACACCATTATAAAAAGAGTGCCCGAGTGATGTTCCGTCCCAGAAGATTTCAAGAAGTCTGCTTATAATGTCAGAAGCTTTTTTTTCAAGTTCCGGTCTGCCAAGAAATCTTCCTGCCTGTATCATTGCAACCGCAACCAGGGCATTTAATCCACAGAGGATCTTACTGTCGACCGATGGCTGGTTCCTTTTCCTGCGGACGGCAAGGAGTTTTTCTTCAATATCATCCAATGGGTGATAATTTTTCCTGACAAGATGGTTTTTACTTTCGAAATTACCCTCTTCGCTTATGCTGTAAATTTCACAGAATCTGGCGAAATCATTTTTCCCGAGAATTGTCTCAAGTTCATTATAGCTCCACAGATAAGTTACTCCTTCTTCATGATCTGTGTCGGCATTGAAGGCTGAAACATATAATCCATTCTCCTCAAAACACTCTGTAAGACATCTTAATATTTTTTCGGCCATCAATCTGTAATTATCATCAGTTGTAACCTTATAGCCAAGGGAATAGGTCCAGAGGGCAAGTGCCTGGTCATAAAGCATCTTTTCAAAATGCGGGATTGTCCACTTCCGGTCGACGCAATATCTGAATATTCCTCCCTGAAGATGGTCATTAAGTCCTCCAAGAATCATTGCATCGAGGGTGATAGTGATCATTTTTCTGACATCACGGTTCTCTTTTACAGACAGGAAATTAAGCAGAAAAAGAAGGATTGAATGAGGCGGGAATTTTTGTCCGGCGCCAAAACCGCCATATTCGTCATCATGATAAGAATTCAGTTCTCCGGCGATAAAATTTTCCTCTTCCGCCGGAGGCTCATTTTCGTAAGCATTGAACGGGCTAATCTGATTATCGTCTGATTCAAGGTAGGCTTTGACCCTTCCTGCTATTTCAAGAAAAGACAGTCTTCCTCCTGAGTTTTTTGCAGGGGCATATGTAATTGCTACTACCGGTCTGAGATCGGGTGTTAAAAACACATTCAAAGGCCATCCTCCGCTTCCGCTCTGTGCCTGAATGAAATGCATCATATACTGATCAATATCAGGGCGTTGTTCCCTGTCGACCTTAATACAGATATAATTATCGTTCAGATATTCAGCCGTTCCTGCATCGGAAAAAGCTTCGGCAGCCATTACATGACACCAGTGGCAGGTTGAATATCCGATCGAGACAAGTATGGGTTTATTCTCCTTCAGGGCAACATCCAGAATTTCCTTTGTCCATTCCTGCCACCAGACAGGATTATCCGAATGCTGAAGAAGGTATGGAGATGATGAACCGGAGAGATTGTTGAGTCTGTAAGTTTTATTATCATTGATATTTTCTGTCATGGCCCGGAGTCTTTGATTGTAAAGAGATGTGCTAATAATAAGATAAACAATTCTTCGGGAAATAAGTTCTGCGATAACAAACAAGCGTTTTACCGTCAGTTATGGCCGTTTATCTTTTACCTTTTCATAAAGGAGGTTGGTTATTGAATCCGGATTTTCATGATGATATATATATGTCGGCAGATCCAGCTCTGCCATGGGAATATTCTTCTCTACTGCCCTTTGATACAGATCACTGTCCGGCCCCAGAAGGATATTCCTGAATCCTTCAAGGGATATCAGGGTTTCTCTTTCAATTACAAATGTCCCGCCTATAACGCAATCATTCAGGTTTATTGCTCCTGAGGGATTATTTTTATCGGGTACAAACTGATTCCCGAGGATTTTTACTCCGCCATACAGAAACTGTATTTCAGGATGTCCCAACAGATAACTTTTCCTGGATGCCAGGTGATCAGGATGATATTCATCATCCGAATCGAGGAAGGTTATAAACCTGCCTCGTGAAACCTTTATGCCATGATTCTTAGTAAGAGCTTCACCACTATGTTTTTTCCTGAAATATTTAATACCTGTACCCGGTTTCAGATATGGAATTAACCTGGAATATGTATCGTCTGTGCTTTCATCATCTACGATAATCCCTTCCCAGTCTTTTTCAGTCTGCATTAAAAGTGATCTGACAGCTCTCTCAATCAGTTCCGTTCTGTTGTACGTAGCTATTATCACCGAGAACATTGGTGATGGTATCATGCTCTGATCTTTATTCTTTGAAGAGCCTGACTTTCATTGCTGATGGTCCTTTGGGGCCCTTTGTGATTTCATAGATTACAACATCGTTTTCACTAACAGGTTCAAGGAGGCTGTTAACATGGACGAATATCCGCTGACCTGACTCCATATCACGTATGAATCCAAATCCCTTGGAATTATTAAAGAAAGTGACAACTCCTTTTTTTTCAAAATCCGGAACATTTTCAGGGCTGTTTTTATTTATTGTAAGTTCAATGCTTTCCGGATCTATTTCTGTTTTCCTGTCAGGATCAGGAGGCGTTGAGGTAATTACTCCGAACTCATTGACGTAGGCTATCATGTCATCAAAGCTGGCTTTTTTGCCTTCACTTTTCTTTTTTGCACGCTTCTGTTCTTTTTCTTTTCTCTTTTTCTCTTTTTTTGTTCTGACTTCTTTTTTGCCGAATGTCTCCTGCGATCTACCCATATGATTTTATTAAAGAATTAATATTACAAATTAGCGGCCGGCTTTAGAAATTATGATGTGCAGTTATAAATCAATCCCGGAAATGATCAGTAGATTAATGTGTAAAACTGAAAAGCCGTACAGTTTTCAAAGGTACATTAAAATACCGTATTAATGGGTCCCGGATTGAAATAACTTCATATCAGCCGACCACTTGCCGGCACCTTGTAAAAGCAGCAGGATGAGAAGAAGCGTAAGGGCGAAGTCTGTTGTATATTCATGCATGAATGTCCATATCCCGCGGGTTTCAATGACCGGTAGTTTGGTTGTAAAGAGAGCTGTGCCCATTATGATAAGCAGAGGTATTGAAGCCGGCCGGGTTAAGAAACCTACCAGTACCAATGTCCCGCAAAGCAATTCAACAGCACCTGTAAAATAAGCCCAGAAGAATGGATTAGAAAAACCTATTTCATCAAAACGTCCGGGACCCAGCCATTGAGCCTGCTTATATTTCAAAAGTCCTTCTGAAATGAATATCAGACCTGTGATGATCCTTATGACAATTATTTTGTTGTCATTTTCTGTTCTCAGGATCCTTCCGGCAATACCTCCAGCTGTTTTCATGACTTACATGGCTTGTAAGAATATATAACAGCGTCAGAGTTGTTTTGTTTATCCGGAATCCTGATTAAGTTATTTTCTGTCACCGGTTTTCTTGTCTCACAGGGAATGGCATAATTCACCCCTGTGTTACTGATTTCGGCAGCGACACTTAAATATTTCCGGTAGGTGATGAATGCTTTTAATCCAGCAATTGCTTTACCTTCGTCGAGATCTCCTTCCCGTCGGCTTTACCTGCAAGTTCTCTGGTTGCGACTCCCATTACCTTACCCAGGTCTGATAAGGATGTTGCCCCTACACGCCCTATGATTGCTTTCAGGGCAGCAGTTAGCTCTTCATCGCTCATCCTGGCCGGCAGGTATTTTTCAAGTATGTCTGCTTCAGCAGTCTCTTTTTCATAAAGATCCTGCCTGTTATTATCTTTATATATGGCTGCTGATTCCCTTCTCTGCTTTACCAGCTTCTGAATGATCTTAAGCTCCTCATCAGAGCCGAGGATTGCATCCGGGCCTTTTTCTGATCTGGCCAGAAGGAATGCCGTTTTAGCTGCTCTTATCGCCTCAAGAGCTGTCTTGTCATTGCCTTTCATTGCTTTAATGAGATCTGCGGCAATTATTTCAGTAAGTGACATGGTTGTCTGATTTTAAAATAAGGTTCTGTAAAATTTACCTCAAAGATATAAATCCGCAGGCATCATTTTCGTTAACGCCGGATTATTGTTTTTCTGGGATCACAGAATTGTGTAAATCAATTTTAACAAATATTTAAGAAAAAAAATTATTAACATATTTCAGTTCAAATATTAAATTTGCCCTCCGTATTAACTGCCAATAAAAAACAAGGAGGATTTTTTATGTTGAAGTATACGAGAATTCTGAGCCTGATCACATTATTTATTATCGGGAATTTAATTGCTGACCAGAGTGCAAACGCAACAGCAGACAGTGTAACCTTATTTACCCCTCACACCAGGATATCTGTTCCTCCCGGGGAATCGATCATTTACAGCATTGATGTCATAAATAACAGTAAGGTAGTCCGTACTATGGATATTTCCGTGTCAGGGGTTCCGGGAAGCTGGGTTTATACCCTCACATCGGGTAATTATAAAGTCGGACAGATTTCAATTATGCCCGGGCAGAAACAGACACTTAACCTAAAGGTTGAGGTTCCCCTTAAGGTAAACAAGGGCAGTTACAGATTTACAGTAGTTGCCGGGAGAGGTGCATCCCTGCCCCTGTTTGTAGTGGTAACCGAACAGGGTACTTTTGAGACTGAGTTCACCTCAAAACAATCGAACATGCAGGGTCATTCGTCATCGACATTTACTTTTACTGCAGAACTTAAAAACAGGACTGCCGAGAAACAATTATATGCTTTCAGGACTAATGCACCCAGAGGCTGGAATGTGATCTTCAAGCCAAATTATAACCAGGCAACCTCAGTCGAAATTGAACCGAACAGTACGGTAAATATCACAGTTGAAATAAAACCTCCTGTAAACATACAGGCAGGAACATATCAGATACCTGTTGTAGCCGGTACAAATGTGACTTCCGCAACATTGAACCTGGAAGTCGTAATAACAGGATCATACAACATGGAGCTTTCAACACCAACCGGATTGCTGAGCACCGACGTTACAGCCGGTGATTCAAAAAGAATAGAACTTGTTGTTAGAAATACCGGGTCATCGGGATTGACTGATGTTGAAATGTCGTTTTCCGCGCCTGTCAACTGGGATGTCACTTTTGATCCGAAGAAAATCGATCGTATAGAAGCAGGAAGCAATGCCCAGGTCTTTGCAACCGTTAAAGCTGACAAAAAAGCAATTGCCGGTGATTATGTAACAAATCTTGAAGCTAAAACCCCCGAAGTAGTTGCAAAAGCCTCATTCAGGATCTCGGTGAAAACTCCAATGCTTCTCGGCTGGATAGGTATATTTATAATTCTTGCTGCACTTGGTAGTGTCTATTATCTGTTCCGGAAATACGGAAGGAGGTAAAGGTGGCTGAGAATATTATTGAACTGACAGATCTTACAAAGCAATACGGATCTTTTACAGCAGTTGATAAACTGAATCTTACAATCCGTAAAGGCGAGATATTTGGTCTGCTTGGTCCTAACGGTGCCGGAAAGACAACCACAATCCTGATGATGCTCGGACTGACCGAACCCACTTCGGGGAGTGTAAGAGTATGTGGTGTCGATTCAACAAGCAATCCTATAGAAGTCAAGAAAAAAGTAGGTTATCTTCCTGAAAATGTAGGATTCTATGATGATATGACAGGCCTTCAGAATTTAGTATTTACCGGCCGTCTGAACTCTCTTTCCGGAAAGGAAGCAACAGAAAAAGCAGAACTCCTGCTGGAAAAGGTTGGTATGTCGGAAAACGCCGGAAAAAAAACACTGAAGTATTCCCGTGGAATGCTCCAGAGACTGGGTCTTGCCGATGTACTTATCAAAAATCCCGAAGTCATAATACTTGATGAACCGACTCTCGGTATAGATCCTTCAGGCGTCAGGGAATTCATGGATCTTATCGTCCGGCTCAGCAGGGAACAGGGAATAACAGTATTGTTTTGCTCGCATCATCTCCATCAGGTACAGCAGGTATGCGACCGGGTGGGAATTTTTGTCAGGGGAAAACTGATAGCCGAAGGAAATATCCAGACACTTTCTGAAAACCTGTTTGCCGGTAGCCCTTATACTGTTGAAGTGGGATTGAAAAAACCTCCCCAGGGATATCATGACCAGAACAGTGCAAAATGGTTACATGGTCTTCTGACTGATATAGATGGCGTCAAAGGCGTCAGCCTCAGTAATGGAAGGTATATTATCGAATGTACACGTGAC
Source organism: uncultured Rikenellaceae bacterium (assembly GCA_964421975.1). Taxonomy (GTDB): domain Bacteria; phylum Bacteroidota; class Bacteroidia; order Bacteroidales; family VadinHA17; genus LD21. The sequence goes on along the minus strand of CAYQZL010000010.1, from coordinate 16,181 downwards.
GTGGCTTCGGAGATTGCCTCCAGGGTGGTTGAATCAGGAACCGGCCTGTATTATCTTAATAGGAAGGAATTCGGTCTGGATGATATTTATTACCGTTATTTTGAAGAAGGGGAAAAACAATGAATAACATGGTAAGTGCAAAAGATTCGAAAATGTCATCCTTCTTTTCCGGCCTGTTTATTGGGAAAAGAATGAAGACCGATGACGAGATTGTGAATCCTTTCAGGGTTATTGTATTCAAGGAGATATCTGATCAGGTAAGCAGCTGGCGATTTATTATTCTTCTTTTCATAATTGCCCTTACCTGTTTCGGATCCATGTATACAGCCCTTACCAATATAGGCAGTGCAGTAAAAGCAAATGATCCGGAAGGAACATTTCTTTTCCTGAAGCTTTATACCATTTCAGATGGAACCCTTCCGTCGTTTTTTGTATTTATCAGTTTCCTGGGGCCATTGCTGGGGATCAGTATGGGTTTTGATACAGTCAATTCGGAGCAGACAAAGGGTACCCTGAGCCGGCTGATGTCACAACCGATCCATCGCGACTATCTTATAAATGCCAAGTTTGTATCGGCGCTGACGGTGATCAGTGTCCTGCTTTTTGCCCTCGGATTCCTGTTCATGGGGCTTGGGATGATAATGACAGGACTGCCGCCAACACCTGAGGAATTCTGGAGAGTTGTATTCTTTATAATCGTAAGCATTTTATATATAGCTTTCTGGCTTAATCTGGCAATATTGTTTTCGGTTACTTTCAGGCAACCTGCAACATCTGCTCTTGCCTGTATCGCGGTCTGGCTCTTCCTGACGGTTTTTTATAATATTATTGTAAACCTGATAGCTAAAGCCATTGCACCATCTGCTATGGCAACGACGCACCAGGTATTCCGTTATCAGGAAATAATCCTGACCCTGATGCGAATTTTGCCGGGCGAGTTATACAGCGATGCAACGACAACGCTTCTGATGCCTTCGGTACGCAGCCTGGGACCTCTTACAATGGAACAGGTTGTCGGTGCAATACCAGGCCCCCTGCCTTTGGGACAGAGCCTGCTACTGGTATGGCCTCAGCTGACAGGTCTGATAGCAGCTACAGTTATCTGCTTCGTTATCTCTTATGTTTCCTTTATGAGAAGGGAAATTCGGTCAAGGTAGGTAAACCGCAATATTTATCGGATCATGCAGGTTCCACATGTATTGTAACCGTAAGGTTTTCATAATTCCTTGACAGTTCATCCTCTATCATGTCACAATACCTGTGCGCATCACCTACCGAATGATCTTCGGGTATTTCAACATGAATATCTATAAACCTGTAATTACCCGCAACGCGGGTCCTTAGGTCATGATAATTAACCTCCATCAGGTCAAGTTTATTTTCGAGTATCCTTATCTCGTCATCGCTCCATGCTGAATCGATCAGAGGCCTGAATGCTCTTTTCATGAGATTATACGACTCATATATTATAAGAAAGGCCACCAGGATCGCCACAAGAGGGTCGAGCCATTTTATGTCAGTTACCAGGATCAGACCCAGTCCGGCAGCAACACCCAGTGAAGTATATACATCTGTCTTAAGATGAAGAGCATCTGCTTCAAGCGCAATAGAATTGGTTTCGCGGGCTACCTTGTAAAGCTTTTTTGAAACAAGCCAGTTGACAACGGCAGAGATGAGCATAACAAGAGCACCCACCCAGATAATTTCAAGGTCAAAGGGACCACCTGATAATTTTTTGATCGCTTCACTTATTATCAGGCCGGCCGCGATAAAAATAAGAACAGCTTCAATGACTCCGGATATGTTCTCTAATTTACCATGACCATAAGGATGACGTGTGTCAGGTGGGTTATCTGATAACTTTACTGAAATGAAAGCAATAATTGCAGCCAGAAGGTCCATAGAGGAATGTATCGCTTCCGATATAATACTTACAGAACCGCTTATAATACCCACTGTCAGCTTCAGGGCGATCAGAAATGTGTTCGAAATAATTGAAAGCCTTGCAGTTTTAACTTTTAAATTCATTCTTAAGTGGATCTGTTAAGATGTAAAAATAGATAAAAATGATCTGATCCGGGACTGATTATACATTAATCAGTTCGTATTCGGTGTTTCCCAGGCCGATCTGAACGGCATGTTCAATTCCTGCCTGCCAGTAAGTATCAGGATGAGAGATCCTGAATTTATCCTTTCCGCTGAGGTCATCTTTATTATGGCTTTCGCGTATGCTGCTTCCTGCAAGAGCAGGCGAAGCGATCACCATGTCGGCTGAGGCCTTGTCCAGTGCAACCGGATCGAATGAAGCAGCTATTCCGATGTCGGGAACAAGAGGAACATCATTTGTATCCCAGCAGTCACAGTCGGGAGATACATCCAAAATGAAATTGATATGAAAAGATGGCTTATCCTTAATGGCAGCCAGAGCATATTCCGATATTCTCCGGCAGGCAATCTCTGAAGATTGTTTCCAGACAACCCTTGCGGCGTTATACTGGCAGACTGCAACACATTGTCCGCATCCGACACATTTTTCATAATCGATACGGGCAATTTTGTCTTTTCCAACTTTTATTGCATCATGTGCACAGTATTTTTCACACATCCTGCAACCGGTACAGTTCTTTTCATAGATCTTTGGTGAAGAACCGGAGTGCAGATAGAGTTTTCCTCCCACTGATGCACATCCCATACCAAGGTTTTTAAGTGCTCCCCCGAATCCCGTCAGCTCATGCCCCTTGAAGTGATTCATGGAAATAATGATATCCGAGTCAGCTATTGCGGAACCTATTTTTGCCGACCGGGTCAGCTCAAAATTCAGTTGTATTTCCCGGTATTCGGCACCTCTGACACCATCGGCAATTATAACCGGGCAACCGGTTACCAGAGGATTGTATCCGTGTTCAAAGGCTGCTTCCAGATGTTCCGGGGCATTGGACCGTCTTCCATGGTATAATGTATTACAGTCTGTAAGAAAAGGCAGGGCTTTCTTTGATCTCAGAAACCTTATTATATGTGCGGCATAATCAGGCCGAAGGTATGCAAGATTGCCTGGTTCCCCGAAATGGATCTTTATAGCCGTTATCTTATTCTCAAAATCAATCTGTTCGATTCCGGCTTTCACAATAAGGTTCCTGAGCTTTTTAAGCAGATTGATTCCGGGTTTTATTTTCAGGTTGGTAAAATATACTTTTGATTCAGCCATAGGTTTGGTGTAAAGGCGTAAAAATAAACAGAAATATCAAGTAAAAGTCTGATTTGCGTACAAAGGTGAAGTCAGAAATTCAATATCCGGGTGCGTATCTCTTCAATGAGCCATTTTGGTGTTGATGTTGCCCCGCATATCCCTGCAGATTGTTTTCCTTCAAACCATGAAGCCTGAATCTCATCGGGAGAAGATACGAACCAGGTGTCAGGATTTACCGACTTGCATACAGAGTATAGGAGCTTTCCGTTGGAGCTCTCTTTTCCGCTGACAAAGATTATTATATCATGTTTTTGCGCAAATGATCTGAGGTGTGGTTCCCTCCCCGAGACCTGGGCGCATATAGTATTATGTACTTTCAGGTATGTGTCTGTATCACTTATGCCTTTGCTCTTCATCCCTTCCTTTATCAGATCAGCTATTTTACTGTATTCTCTTAAGCTCATTGTTGTCTGGGAAAAAAGCATCACAGGTTTCGTGAGATCTATTTTGGAAATATCATCCGTACCTGAAATGAGAATGCCATTATTATTTGTATATCCGAGCAGTCCAACAACTTCATCATGTCCGGGTTTGCCATATATGACAACCTGACCTCCCATCTCCTTTGCCCTGAGCCAGGTCTCCTTTACCCGTGCCTGAAGTTTTTTTACAATAGGACAGGTGGCTTCGATAATTGTTATATTTTGCTCCTGAGCTATCCTGTATGTCTCAGGAGGTTCACCATGAGCCCTGATCAGTAATTTGCAGTCTTTCAGACTTGCCAGCTTATCACGGTTGATGGTGATCATACCAAGAGATATAAGTCTCTTTACCTCCATATCATTATGTACTATCGGGCCGAGAGAATAGACCTTTTCACCTGTTTTCAGCGCTTTTTCAGCAATTTCTACCGCATTCTGCACACCGAAACAAAAACCCGATAAATTATCTGTTTCTACGATCATCTGAATTTCTCTTCAATTATTTTTCTTATCCAATCCATCTGTTCATCAACGGTCATTTTGCTGTTGTCCAGTACTACTGCATCATCGGCTCTGCGAAGCGGACTGATATCCCTGTTTTCATCTGTAATATCCCGTGCAATAATATTGCTCCTTATATCTTCGAAACTCACATCGACACCTTTACATTTCAGTTCGTTATATCTTCTTTTTGCCCTTATGTCGACCGATGCGGTCATGAAAATCTTGAGATCGGCATCGGGGAATACAACGGTACCGATATCACGACCGTCCATAACGATACCTTTCAGAACCCCTATTTGTCTCTGCAATTCTACCATTCTTGCCCGGACTGCATAAATCTGGCTTATTCTGCTTACATGCGAGGAAACATCAAGATCCCTGATCTCCCTTTCGACGTTTTCTGAATTAAGATAGGTCTCATATTCCCCCAGATCGGGATTATATACGAACTCAATATGGATATCATTCAGTACATCTGTGATCCCCTCCAGGCTTATCATCCCGGGTTTCACAAGACCTTTTCTGATGCAGTAAAGAGTTACGGCCCTGTACATGGCACCGCTGTCGACATAAATATAATTAAGCTCTTTTGCGATTGCCTTTGCAAAGGTGCTCTTACCGCAGGATGAGTGACCGTCAATTGCTATAATCAGTTTTTTGTCCATAGTTTCTTATAAACCTTATCTGTTTTGAGAATCACCGAAACATGATTCGAAGATCCGGCAAGGTGGTATGTAGCTCTTCCGAATTCAATGTTCATTACAGAAGTATTTATTCCGAATCCCCATGAAAATCCAACCGTGGAACCTTCGGATTCAATTTTAAGCTCCCGTCTTCTCTGATAATTGTATCCCGCGCTCAGGTAGAAATTCTTATGCGGGATCATTTCAACTCCGATAATTGCATGTCTCATCAGATTTTCGAAAAATCCGGAATTCCGGCCGGCATCATCAGGGTCGTCATAAAGATAAGTCAGATCAAATTTCTGCAGATGTCTCATGGCCAGTGAGAACCTGAAAGGAGCGTGAGCCAGTTTGTGGGTTATCCCTGCCTGTATCTCGAAAGGCGGACTCAGTCTTTTCTCACCGGCATAGGTTGTGATCTGAACTCCAAGGTTCCTTATTACCAGTCCCGCAGAAAAAAGCCCCGATTCAGTATGATAACTGCCTCCGATATCCGTTACAAGACCAAAGGAGGTATATTTTTCAAGATGTGACAGGACCGGCTTAAGATTTATTCCGACACTGAAATTATTATAAATTTTGCGAGACCACATAAGAGAAAATGCATATTCCGAGGCATGAAAATCACCTGTAATCACTCCTGAGGGATCGGCTTCAATGAAAGATCCGTAATTGAGATAGTTAATACCTGCTGCAAAATTTCCGGCATCGGGAATCGAAAAGGAATACAATACCAGTCCGTAGTTAACTCCGGCAAAATAATTAACATAATTTAGTGCCAGAGATTTATTCATTTCAGGTGTAAGAAGGGAGGGATTATGATAAGCCAGATTGAGATTGTCATTGAACAGCGATACATTTGTTCCTCCCAGAGATGACACAAGCCCGGAATGAGTCAGATTAAGGAACTCATAAACATTATCTCCGCCCGTCTGGGCACCCGAATTTATGCACAGAATACTGATCAGGAATATGTATATGGTTTTTTTGCTCATACTTCGGTACAATGATCAAAGATAGCAAGAATTTGAATAAGGACTTCCGGCAGATGATCCGGTATTATTATCATGCTGTCTTTCCTGTAGGGATCATTGCTTCTCCGCTTTTATTAACACGGCCGTTGATCTGAGACATGAAAAGGCCGGCGATTACTATTATCATACCTGCAATATTCTGTACCGTCATCTTGTCGCCAAGCACAAAAAATGAAAATATTGCCGTAAAAATCGGAATACAGTTTGTAAAAACATTTGCCCTTGATATACCCATTTGTTTTACCGAATAGGCAAAGAGTATGAAGGCACCACATGAAGCAAAAACAGCAAGTTCAATTACCGGGATAAGACTTTTGATCTGAAAGGGCGTATTAATAAGATGCCTGAAATCGGATATCAGGAATACCGGCAGGAATAACAGGGCACCTATCATGTTCTGGATATTAACAATATAAACGGGATCATAAGAACCGACAAGCCGGTTTAAGGTAAGATTGTAGCCTACTGCCGAGAATACTGCAAATATCAGCAGGAGAATACCCCTTATATCGAATGAAAGTGAACCGTCCCTGTTCAGAATGAAAACGAGTATCCCGATGAATGATACAATTATGCCGGCGTAGTTGATGATTCTCAGTTTCTCCCTGTAAAGAAGCCAGGCCCCGATGGCCGCTATCACGGGTATTGTCGAAATTATTACTGATCCTGTAGTTGCCGTTACATATGTCAATCCGAAGCTTTCTCCAAGAAAATAAAGAAAAGGCTCAAAAAATGACAGCAGGAAAAATAGCTTCCTGTCTTCCTTTCTGATTTTTATACGATCACGGGTGAGGGAGATGAAAACATTAAGCAGAATTACGGAAATCAGAAGCCTGATAAACACTACTGTAAGGGGGCGAAAAGTTTCGTTGGCAACCTTAAACCAGATAAAGGAAAAGGACCAGAATATCATTGAGAGAATGACTGCCCCGTATTTAACCGCAAATTTCTTCATTTATTCCCGCCGGATAAATTTCCGGCCGGGCGAATTTATACTATATTATTTAATTTAAAGAAGCCTTCCTCAAGAATCTTGCCCGCTTATTAACTGTTATATGCTGCATTTCGACCAGGCTGTACAGAAAATTTCGATGTATCCTGTATATATCAGTAATTCAATATTGTAGCAATAAAAAAGCTTTCGAATTGAGCTTTAAATTCCTTTCCGGCAGATTTGAATGTCATTCATAAATTATTATATTTGCCGCCTCTGTTTATTGTAAAGAGAACCTGTGTTTTCGGTAAAGCATTATATATTAATATTTTAATACTGGAAAGAAAAATGAAGATTCTGGTTTGCATTAGCAATGTTCCCGATACTACCACAAAGATCAGATTTACTGAAGGGAACACTGCAGTTGATACTACAGGTGTACAGTGGGTAATTAATCCATGGGATGAATTGTCTCTAACACGTGCACTTGAACTGAAAGATGATACGGGTACGGGTGTTAAATCCGTTACTGTGATCCATGCAGGACCGGCATCATCAGAGCCCACAATACGTAAGGCACTGGCAATAGGAGCCGATGATGCTGTCAGGATAAACTGTTCATCCGATGATGCATACAGCGTTGCCTCACAGATAGCCGAAGTGGTCCGCAGGGAACAATATGACATTATTCTCTGTGGTATCGAATCAAGCGATTACAACGGATCTCTTGTCGGGGGTATGATTGCTGAGTTACTTGAAATTCCGTCAGTATCCGGGATTTCGGCAATAAAGATTGAGAACAGTAGTATACTTCTTACACGTGAGATCGACGGAGGAAAGGAAATTGTAAATGTTCCTTCACCATTTGTCGGGATAGTACAGAAAGGAATTGCAAAAGAACCCAGAATTGCCGCAATGAGGGGTATTATGATGGCCAGGGCAAAACAGATCAGGGTCTATGAACCCCTTCCCTCAGAAGCCCTCATTGAAATAAAGATCTTTGAAAAACCTGCACCAAGAGCGGCCTGTAAATTCATCGATCCGGATAATCCCGGACAACTGATTGATATGCTTCAGAATGAAGCTAAAGTTATCTGATTGCTTAAAATTAAAATAATTATATATGTCAGTTCTCGTATATACTGAAAACTGGGACGGAAAATTCAAGAAACTCACTTTTGAACTTGTCTCATATGCTTCGGAAGTAGCAAAAATGCTTAACTGCACAGTTACCGCCCTTTCCACAGGAAAGGTTGATGAATCAGAGCTGATGAAGCTCGGCGGCTATGGTGCAAAGCGGATAATTGCAGTGGAAAACAGTCTCCCGGCATCTCTTGATAACAGGGCATATTCGTATTTAATTTCAGAGATAGCCTTAAAAACCGGAGCCACGGTAATTATTCTTTCAAATAATAACACAGGTAAGGCAATAGCACCCGGATTATCCGTCAGGTTAAAGGCAGCTGTAGGTTCGGGTGTTAGCAGGCTGCCGCTTTCAACAGATCCTTTCACGGTCTATAAGCGGACATACTCAGGCAATGCCTTTGCACATCTGGTTTTAAAAACCGGGATTAGGATAATCACTCTTGCACAGAATTCGTTCAGTCTTATTGAGACATCAAATACTGCCTCGGTAGAGAAGATGGAAATACCTGTCGACAATGCACTTGTAAGTACCGGGGTAAAAGAAGTTGTAAAACAATCAGGAAAGATCCTTCTTACTGATGCTGATATAGTTGTCTCAGGAGGAAGGGGAATGAAGTCACCGGATAACTGGGCTCCGCTTGTGGAGCTTGCCGAAGCACTGGGAGCCGCAACAGCTTGTTCAAGACCTGTGTCGGATGAAGGATGGAGACCTCACGAAGAACACACCGGGCAGACCGGCAAGATCATTGCCCCTAATCTGTACATTGCCGTTGGTATATCGGGAGCAACACAACACCTTGCCGGGGTAAGCTCATCAAAATATATCGTTGCGATAAATACCGACAAGGATGCTCCGATATTTGAAGCAGCACAATACGGTATTGTGGGCGATGCAATGAAGATTGTCCCTAAACTTGTGGAAACAATTAAAAACAGATAACAGAGGCGCACAATGTATTCCTCTGCAGCTTGAAATTTTATGATCCGTCAGATTATATTCGCAATAACCCTGCTCATAACATTTGCAGTATTTTTTTATACTGTCAGCAGGATCATCAGCCTTTTCAGACTGACTAAAAGTGGCTTCCGGGTGAAAGATACCGGTAAGAGATTCGGGCTCATGATGAAGGTCGCTTTCGGGCAGACCAAAATATTCCGGAAACCTGTTATCGGATTATTACATGCTCTTGTATTCTGGGGCTTCTGTGTGATCATTTTCGGAAGTATTGAAATGGTCATTGATGGTCTTGCAGGAACTGAGAAAATCCTGAAACCGCTTGGCCCTGTTTATGATATCCTGATGGCAGCAGGTGATATTTTTGCGGTAATTGTTGCAGTATCCATCATAGTGTTCCTGTTCCGGCGTCTGGTGATGCATATACACAGGTTTGAAGGAATTGAAATGAAAAAGAGATCTCACAGGGATGCAAATATATCCCTTACACTGATCCTTCTTCTCATGATTTCGCTTATTGCAATGAATACAGGATATGTTGGATGGAAAAGACTTACAGGAGAAGAGATCGCAGGGATCTATCCGGTCGGATCTTTTTTCTCAGGATTGTTTTCAGGCCTTCAGCCGGAAGGTTTCAGGATCATATATGAAATCTCCTGGTGGTCACATATCCTGCTGATATTCTTCTTTGCCAATTATCTTCCTTATTCAAAACATTTCCATGTTTTCATGTCGGTTCCGAATGTTTTCCTTTCAAGGCTCGAACCTCAGGGTAAGCTGACAAATATGGACAATATAACCAGGGAAGTAAAACTGATGCTTGACCCTGAAACGGCAATGGCCGCAGCACCTTCCGATTCTCCTGTTGAACGCTTTGGAGTAAAAGATGCAGAAGATGTCACATGGAAGAATTATTTTGATTCCTTATCATGTACCGAATGCGGAAGATGTACATCAGTCTGTCCTGCTAATATTACCGGGAAAAAACTATCCCCGAGAAAGGTTATGATGGACCTCAGGGCGAGGATGAAAGAAAAGGGCCCGCTGATGGTTAAAAACGGAAGGGATTATAATGATAACAGGTCTCTTGTAAGGGATTATCTTACGGAGGAAGAACTCTGGGCATGTACAACCTGTAACGCATGTTCCACTGAATGCCCGATAAATATAAATCAGCCTTCGCTGATAGTGGATATGCGGAGATATCTTGTTCTTGAAGAAGCATCTGCTCCCGGAGAACTGAAATCGGTTTTTAATAATATAGAAAACAACGGCGCTCCCTGGCAGTATTCCGCGGAGGAGAGACTGAACTGGACCAAAGGTCTTGATTTTGAAGTGCCTGTAATGGCTGACCTGAATTCACGGAATGAAAAGCCGGAGTTTTTGTTCTGGGTAGGTTGCGCCGGAGCTTTTGACGACAGATATAAAAAAGTAGTACGGGCTTTTGCAGGAATACTGAACCACCTGAAAATAAATTATGCGGTTCTCGGAAGAGAGGAAACATGCACGGGTGATCCCGCACGGCGTGCCGGTAATGAAATGCTTTTCCAGATGCAGGCACTACAGGTGATCTCCTTGCTTAAATCATACGGTATAGAAAAGATCATTACCATTTGCCCGCATTGCTTCAATACATTTAAAAATGAATATCCCGATCTTGATGGTAATTTTGAAGTTATAAATTATCTCGGATTCATAAGCAGACTGATCGGAGAAGGGAAGCTGAAGACAGATCCCCGCATATTTGAGGGTAAATTACTCACTTATCACGATCCCTGCTATCTTGGAAGGGCCAATGCGATTTATGATGATCCGCGAAAAATACTTGGAAGCCTTGGGGGAGAAATAACAGAAATGGAGCGGAACAGGAGCAGGGCACTTTGCTGTGGTGCCGGCGGAGCACAGATGTTCAAGGAAGCGGAAAAAGGTGATAAGGAAATATTCATTGAACGTACAGAAGATGCCCTGAGTACGGGCGCTTCGGTTATCGCAACCGCCTGCCCCTTCTGCATGACAATGATTACAGATGGTCTGAAATATAAGAACAGGGAGGAGGAAATCAAAAACCTGGATATTGCAGAACTAGTTGCACAATCCCTGAAACTCTGAAACCCTGAAACTCTGAAACCCTGAAACTCTGAAACCCTGAAACTCTGAAACCCTGAA
>CAYQZL010000010.1:0-4990 GCA_964421975.1 uncultured Rikenellaceae bacterium | reverse complement strand
ACTCTGAAACTCTAAATCTTGAATAACTAACTGATAATGGAAACCATGAACAATCTTAAAAGCGGTGAATTTTTAGTGGAGGAAACCAATCCTGAAAATGTATTTATACCTGAGGAATTCAACGAAGAGCAGCAGATGATAGCCCAGTCGTGCCGCGATTTTCTGGAAGCAGAAGTTTATCCCCGGATGAATGATCTGGAGAAAGGCGACCGTGAGCTTATGAAGAATATTCTTAAAAAATCGGGAGAGCTAGGACTGATGGGTATTTCTATACCGGAAGAATATGGAGGATTCGGCCAGTCATTTGTTACCCAGATGCATGTTGCAGAGGTTACCGGAGCAGGATTTTCCTTTTCTGTCGCATTCATGGCACATTGCGGTATCGGGACCCTCCCTGTCCTTTACTACGGGAACAAGGACCAGAGAGAACGATATATTCCGAAACTTGCCACCGGTGAACTTATCGGATCATACTGTCTGACTGAACCGGGAGCAGGGAGTGATGCCAATTCAGGAAAAACATCGGCAAAATTGTCGGAAGACGGTAATTATTATATTCTGAATGGTCAGAAAATGTGGATCACAAATGCAGGGTTCGCTGATACACAGGTTGTGTTCGCAAAGATTGACAACGACAGGGTTCTGAGTGCCTTCATCGTTGAAAGCAGTTATCCCGGAGTTGTGATTGGACCGGATGAACATAAAATGGGCATTAAAGGTTCTTCAACAGCACAGATCTATTATAATGATGTGAAAGTTCCTGTTGCCAATCTTCTTGGCAAAAGAGGTGAAGGTTTCCGTATTGCGCTCAGTATACTGCATATGGGACGTATTAAACTGGGTGCAAATGTCCTGGGCAGTGCCAAAAAAGCAATCAACGATTCAGTAAAATATGCCAATGAACGGAAACAGTTCAGTGTACTGATCGGATCTTTCGGTGCAATAAAACATAAACTGGCTGAACAGGTCATCAGACTTTTCGCTTGCGAATCAGCAGTTTACAGGGTAAGCAAAGATATAGACGACCTGATCGTAAAACTGAAAACAGATTGCGGTGACACAGGTCGCGCAACCATAGATGCCATAAGCCATTATGCGGTTGAAGCTGCAATCTTGAAAGTCGTTGGTTCCGAAATGCTCGATTTCGTTGCTGATGAGGCAGTTCAGATACACGGAGGGATGGGTTATTCGGCAGAAATGGATGTCGAGAGAGCTTACCGTGATTAAAGGATCAACAGGATATTTGAGGGAACAAATGAAATCAACAGACTGCTCGTTTCGGATACGGCAATGAAACGTGCTATGAAAGGCGACTTCGACCTTTTTGGTAAAGCTGCAGAACTATGGGATAACCTTGATAAATTACCGGAAACAATAATTAAGGCCGGAGATTACCATGAGGGAAAATCTGAATATCTGAAAAATTTTAAAAAGGTCATCCTTATATGCATACATGCAGCTGTGAAGAAGTTTGAGAAAACACTCGTCAATGAACAGGAAGTACTTAACAATATAGCCGAAATGATAATGGAAACCTACCTTTCCGAATCACTTGCACTGAGGATCAGAAAACTGGAATCTCTGAAAAGCGATATATCGGTTTATAAGGATATCCTGGACGTTAATATTTACGATGCCTCACATAAAATAAGGAAAGCGGCACATGATGCGGTATTCTCGTTTTCAGAGGGCGAACAGGCTGAGAACGTAATAAAAGCTGTCAATCTCCTTACTACTGTAAATGGTCTGAATGTTAAAGCAGCAAGAAGGCGGATCGCTGAAAAGCTTATTGAAGACAATTCCTATAAGTTCTGATACGACTGGTCTGGTCAACAGATCGTACCTTTAATACACAGCTGTCCTGTAATATACAGGAATTCCTGTCTTTTCGTCATATTATCGGGTGATCAATGTCAATTATATATATGACAAACAACATATATTGAGAGAGTAAAATCAGCCGGGTATTTTACCATTAATTAATACCGACAGATATCTTTGTGAATAAATTAACATTTTTCCAAAAATGGAATATAAGATCAGCCGGAACAGATTCGGGGCAGGGCTATTTGTATTGCTGGCAGGCATAATAATAATTTCATCCTGTGAAAAATATTCTTTCGTGGTTGAGACAGTTGATCCGGTAGATTCGGTTCATTTCAAAGCAGTTATTCAACCCCTGCTTGATAATAAATGTACATCCTGTCATGGCGGATCGAGAGATCCGGATCTTCGTCCCGCTTTTTCATATGAATCGCTTAGCACAGGAGGATATGTAACTCTTCCGGCAGAGGAAAGCAAGTTATACAAGAAAGTTATTTCGAGCGGGCATACTGCTTTTACGCTGCCTGAAGAAAAGCTTAAGATATTATACTGGATAGCCCAGGGAGCAAAAAACAATAAATAAAATAACCAGACCTGACAAATGAAAAAGATCTTTTTAGCATTGGTATTATCGACGTTTATGGCAACAGTGTCGGGGCAGGCTGAGGGCCAGACTGATGCCGGATCAAAGCCTGTCAGATTCACCTTCGGAACCGGTATGCTCATTGATAATCAGACAGTGGCAACACCTTATAAGGGAGGAGTCGAGTTTCTGATACATCACCGCTTCAGCCTGATTGAAAATTATGAGAATCTGTTTGGTGTATATGGTGCGGCAAATACAAGGCTGGGGCTCAGTTATGGCGTTACCGACAGACTGATGGTCGGGATCGGAACAACCAAGGATTACAAGCTCCAGGATGTCCAGTGGAAATATCTGGTTCTTCAACAGACTGAGGATAACAGCATGCCGGTATCGCTTTCCTATTACGGTAATATGGTCCTTGATCTGAGGGAAGATGCTGCATTCGGACCTGAAGCATCATACCGCCATATACACAGGCTTTCATATTTCACCCAGTTCATTGTTGCACGTAAAATGACTGAAAAGATCTCATTGCAGCTTGCTCCTTCGGTAATTTATTTCAATTCCGTACCAAGATACAGTGATACCGAAGGCTATAAGAACTTTAACCTGGGATTGTCAGCAGGAGGACGTGTAAACTTCTTCAGGGATCATTCACTTATCTTTGAATATGATCAGCTTCTTACAAAACAGGAACTTGATGCACAACCTAAACCAAATCTTTCACTGGGTTGGGAGATAGGTACCGCAACACACTGTTTTCAGCTCTTCATTGCTAATTATTCCCAGATAATAAGTCAGAGAAATCTGGTATTCAATGAGAATGATTTTACCAGTGGAGAATATCTTGTCGGATTCAATATTACAGTAAGATTTTAAACAAAGGCGAATGAAATTGTTGTTTGCCGGAATATTAATGATCTTTTGCTTCAGCCAGACTGCTGAAGCATCTGGCTTATCCGGCAAAACGGATTCAGCTTTGGAGGATACAGTTACTTATGTATCTCCCTTCATGGAAGATAATGAAAAATGTTTCAGATGTCATGGGCAGGAGAAATATGAATATGATAATGACATGCTTGGAACATCTGTTAAAGATCTTATGTGTGCCGATCACATAATCCGCAGAGGGGATTTTTATATTTCCAATCATAAAAGCTTCAGCTGTACCGACTGTCATTCTGCTGATTACGTTACTTTTCCTCATCCCGGGGAGCTGAGGATGGAACTGAAGTACAACTGCCTCGATTGCCATGGTGGTGATGAGACCTATTCAAGCTTCAGTTTTGAAATGATAGATGCCGATTACAGGGAAAGTGTACACTTCAAGCTTGAGGAAGATGGATTTAACTGCTGGAAATGCCACGATCCGCATACTTACAGGATAAGCATGAGAGACAGCAAAAATCTGAAAGCGACAATACTATACAACAACAATATCTGTCTCAACTGCCATTCTGATTATAAGCGGTTCCAGATTCTTTCCGACCGCGATGAAGTGAACCTGTTAAAAACACATGAATGGCTCCCGGATCAGGCATCACATTTTAAAAGTGTCAGATGTATAGAATGCCATACAAAAATAAATGACAGCATACTTGTTTCACACCTGGTGCTGTCAAAAGATAAAGCTGTAAAACTGTGCAATGAATGCCATTCATCAAATTCAATATTGATGGCATCATTATATAAGTTTCAGTCGAAAGAGCAGAGAAAGGATGGATTTTTTAACGGGATTATCATGAATGAATCCTATGTTATCGGAGCAAACCGTAACGCATATCTCGGTACTGCCAGTATGCTGATTTTCGGTTTCGTGATGCTCTTTATTCTGATACATATTATTTTCAGGTTAAAACAAAATAAAATAAAAAAAGACTAAATGTACCTCTATCCGGTGTGGATAAGATTATGGCATGCCCTGAATGCAGTACTGATAATAATACTTATCATTACAGGTATCAGCATGCAATATACCGACAAGAACGATTCAGTTTTTATCATGAACTTTGCAGGTGCCGTAAAATGGCATAACATAACTGCGATCATTCTGACCTTTAGCTATATATTCTTTATCATAATGAATATTGTTACGGGGAACAGCAAATATTACAGGATAGACAGGAAAAATTTCTTTTCGGATCTGGGTAAACAGCTGAGGTACTATTCTTACGGTATGTTCAGGGGGGAAAAACATCCCTTTCCTGTGACCATGGACAGGAAATTCAATCCTTTGCAGAAGTTAACCTATACACTGATAATGTATGCCGGTCTTCCTCTTATTATAATCTCGGGGATCGGATTGATGTTTCCGGAGGTAACCGTGGAAAAGATGTTCGGGATAAGCGGATTTATCCTCACAGATATACTGCATATAACTATGGGATTCCTGGTATCGCTTTTTCTGATAATACATATTTATACCTGTACACTCGGCTCAACACCTTTTTCTCTTTTCAGGGGAATGCTGTCGGGATATCATGAACCGGAAGAGGAATGATCACGTAGGATACCTGTGAATAACCGGAATTTCAATCAGCTGATGTGAGCTGAATAAATTTGCATGATATTTGTAATAAT